>DIJY01000044.1 GCA_002421405.1 Caryophanales bacterium UBA5632
ATTGAAGGCATCGGCGATAAAATGTGTACTTTGATTCATAATGTTCTCAATACCGATTTTGTTTGTCTTGTCAAAGATGATGATGCCGTTCGTGGTTTAAAAATCCTTCATGATGGCGAACATGTATTAAAAGAAGTTGGTATTTCTCACGAACAATATCTCGAAATGCGAGATTTGTTTGGGGTTTCAGGTGTTTGTAATATTCTTGGCGCCATTAAAATGGCTAAGTATTTAAAACTTGGACCCAATGATAACGTCTTGACCATCGCAACGGATGGATTTGATCGTTACCCATCCGTCATCGAGGATTTAGAAAGACGGTACCTTGAAACCGTGGATTTTGTTCAAAGACGTTGGTTTAAAGATATCTTTGTTGAAACGGATATCAATCATATTCTCGATTATCGTCCTGATCATATGAAAGAGAAACTTTTTAAACAAAAAGAAATGGATTGGCTGAAATTTGGTTATACACAAGACTACCTTGATTCCATGCGAAAAATGGATTTTTGGGATAGCGAATACGATCAAATTAAGCACTATAATGAGCTCATATTAAAAATGCGGGTGGAATAAATGGACCAATCACTTTATAAGAAAATAGTTGAGAAAGCAGAATTTTATAAACAGAATATTTCTAAATTTCTTCGAGACATGATTGCGATTCCATCGGAATCATGCGATGAAATGAAAGTGGTCCAACGGATTAAAGAGGAAATGGAATCGGTCGGTTTTGATCGAATCGAAATTGATAAAATGGGAAACATACTTGGATACATCGGTCATGGAAAACATTTGATTGCGATGGATGCTCATATTGACACCGTTGGGATTGGTGATCGGAAACTATGGCATTTAGATCCTTACACGGGTTATGAAGATGATTCAATCATCGTTGGTCGTGGCGGTTCAGACCAAGAAGGCGGTATGGCCTCAATGGTTTATGGAGCGAAAATCATCAAAGACCTTGATTTAGCAGATGATTATACGCTCTTAGTCACAGGCACTGTTCAAGAAGAAGATTGCGATGGCCTTTGTTGGCAATACATCATTGAAGAAGATAAAATCATACCAGAATTCGTGGTCATTACGGAACCAACCAGTTTGAATATCTACCGTGGACATCGCGGCAGAATGGAAATCAAAGTGAAGGTTGAAGGCGTTTCTTGTCATGGATCTGCGCCTGAAAGAGGCGATAATGCAATCTTTAAAATGGCTCCCATTTTACAAGAACTCCAAGAACTGCACCCCCGTTTAAAACAAGATGAATTTTTAGGGAAAGGCTCACTCACGGTCAGTGAAATCTTCTTTACGTCGCCCTCAAGATGTGCCGTTGCGGACTCTTGTTGGATTTCAATTGATCGTCGCTTAACCGCGGGAGAAACCTATCTATCGGCCATTGAAGAAATTAAGAATTTACCGGCTGTCAAAAAAAGTGATGCAACTGTTGAAATGTACAATTATGAAAGAGCGTCCTACACCGGTCTGGTTTATCCAACCCAATCTTATTTTCCAACTTGGGTCCTCAACGAAGATCATATTGCTTGTCAAACGCTCATCGAAAGTTACCAAAAGTTATTTAACAAGAAACCCAAAGTTGATAAATGGACTTTTTCAACGAATGCCGTATCCATCATGGGACGCTATAACATTCCGTGCATTGGTTTTGGACCGGGTCATGAAGATCAAGCGCACGCACCCAATGAAAAAACATTTAAAGATGAATTAGTAAAGGCTGCCGCAATGTACGCAGCGATTCCAATGACTTACATCAAAAATTTAAAAAAATAAGGAGAAAAAACGATGATACCACTCTATAAAGGAAGACATTTCATTACACTAGAAGAATGGACAAAAGAAGAAATCGATAAATTGCTTGAAGTATCAAAAACGTTAAAATTTCAATTTAAAAACAATATTCCTACCCCGTATTTAACGAATAAAACGGCCTTCTTAATGTTCTTTGAACAATCCACTAGAACGCGTAATTCGATGGAATCCGGTTTAGCACAATTAGGCGGACATGCAACATTTTTAGATACGTCCATGATGCAAATATCGCATGGTGAATCAGCGAAAGACACCGCAATTATTCTTTCTTCTTATGGGCATGGAATTGCGTGTCGTAATTGTTTCTGGGGGACTGGCAATAAATATTTAAGAGAACTCGCAGCTTGGTCAACGGTTCCCATTATGAATTTACAAGATGATTTATTTCATCCGATGCAAGGGTTAGCGGACTTGATGACCATTCAAGAAGTTAAACCAACCACGAAAAATCTTAAAGTATCCATTATTTGGGCTTATGCAACCTCTCATAAAAAACCCATTAGTGTTCCGTTAACGCAAATTCTATTATTCCCACGTTATGGTATGGATGTAACGCTTGCTTATCCAGAAGGTTACGAACTCCCTGATTGGGCAATTGAAAAAGCGAAAAAGAATGCGAAAGAAAATGGGGGTTCATTTAGAATCACCCATGATATGAAAGAAGCTTTCAAAGGAGCTGACGTTGTCATTCCTAAGAACTGGGGAAGTTGGGTAACGAATCAATCCAGCGCGGTCATCGATGATTTATTAGAAAAGAATAAATTATGGAAATGTACAGAAGCGATGATGGCACTCGCCAAACCCGATGTTTCCTATATGCACGCATTACCCGCAGACAGAGGTAATGAAGTTGAAGACTCCGTCATCGATTAAAAACATTCAATCGTTTATCAAGAAGCTGAAAATCGTCTCCATACGGCAAAAGCAGTCATGGCGATGACGATGGGCGATAAATAATGTCTCAAAAGGGGTGTTCGATAATACGAACATCTTTTTTGATGTTTTTTAGGGGGTGTAATTATTTTATAAATCGAGTATAATAAATATAAAATTGTTTGAAAGGTATTGTCATTATGATTGATAAAGCCCAAATCAAAGAAGAATTCATTCAAAGAAATCTTTATGACCTTCACAAGGATTTGACAAAACAGCGAAGACTTAGAACCATTGTAATGAGTGTTTTACTCGCTGCGTTATTGTTAACCATGATATATGGAACTTTAGAAAATCCATTTATTTATACTTTTAGTAACATCGGCAACTTTTTTGACTATCGTCTGTTTTTTATTGTTTGGTCGATCGTTTCTGGAATAGCTATTCATCTCAGTTTAATCGCTTTATTTAAATTAGAAGCATACAAAGCAAGAGCGAAATACACGTTCGTTGCTTTATCTTCTATCTTTTTGGTGTTGACTGCAGTGATTCCCGCCTTAAAAGATATCTATCCTTTTTGGCATTTATTGCACACTACTTTTGCGGGTGTCCATGCCCTGTTTTTGCTTTTATCAATGTTTCCTTTTGTCAATTGGATCTCAAGAGAAAATCCGCGATTACAAGTCGTTTTAAAAATATGGATGGTTATTATCTGGATCGGATCTTTATTACCCCTGATTATTTTTGGCAAATCAGGATTATTTGAGTTATGGTTTTTTATGTCAATTATTTTATTCTTACTCTATTTGAGTTTAATTTTATTTGAAGAAAAAATTGTTAAACTGAGCGTCGAATTCCTGAAAGATGAAATGGATTTAAATGGAGCCATCGAAAAGATTTATATCAATCTCGAGCGAAAGAAAAAATAATTTTGTAGTAAAATTCCTGACGATTTGATACAATTATAATCACGGGGCCGTAGCTCAGCTGGGAGAGCGCAAGCATGGCATGTTTGAGGTCGCGAGTTCGATCCTCGTCGGCTCCACCATATAAGAAGCATAGGTTTGACTTTCAAAGAA
>DIJY01000101.1 GCA_002421405.1 Caryophanales bacterium UBA5632
GAAGCCAGAGAAGCGGCTGAAAAATTGTTCAAAGAAGATTTCATCGCAAAACTTAGAAGTTATATCGTCGCAGCACAAGATGAAATAACAAAGATTAACTTGACGCTTCATACCATCCACTTTGGCGAAGATACCTATGAATTCATCTTTCCAAAATCAAAGGATTATGCAGAATATTACGACATGGTTTTAAGCGAAGATTCTTTGCGGTCTGGAACCGAAATCTTCAACTATGATTTTGAAATGAAATATCAGCGCCAATTAGAAGAATTATTCATTAACTTAGCCGCTGATGAACTCAACTCGAATGGTGCCATTAACAAATTCACTGATTATCGTACTTATATGGATTATGATATCAAGATTCGCAATAATTCAGGGGAAACCATCCTTTATTCAAAAGTCTTTAAAGAAAAATCCGGTGGTGAAACTCAAGTACCGTTTTATGTCGCTACATTAGCTTCTTTTGTGAGAGTATTCCAACAAGCAACTAGAGCGAATGTGACAGACTCAATTGGGTTAATTCTTTTTGATGAAGTCTTTGACAAGATGGATACTTCTCGTATCAAATCGATGATGGAGTTCATCAAACAACTGCCCGTTCAAATCGTTTTAGCAACACCACCCCAAAAGATGGAAGTTTTAAGTAAATATACTGACACAACCGTTGTGACAATGAGAGATGGTAAAGCGGCTCGTGCTTATGAGGTTGTCCAAAAATATTAGCATAATACATAACTTTCTCACAATGTTTTTGGTATAATAGTCATGAAATGCACATATAAGGAGCTCGACATATGTTTCTAAAAAAAACGATTCTATCATTTTTAATGATTTTTACACTCTTCGCAATACTCGGATGCAGTGAAACAACCACGACGTCAACGGGTTTAGATTACTCCGATTTCGATTACATCACCGATTACTCCGAAGTTTTCAACCGTCGTGAAGGTGATTACTTGGTTTATGTTTATCAAACCAATTGTGCTGCCTGCACCCGATTAAAATCTGAAATTCTTAATTTTGCGAACGAGTATTCAGATTACAATATTTATTTTTATAATGTTGGGGCTAATTCAGATACGACTAATCAAGCAAGCTATCTGGCAATGATTGGTCAAACACAAGTGAGTACTCCCGTCTTATTAATCATCAAAAACAAATCATTTGATTCCACCAATGTCTCAAGATACTATTTTGCGGGTGAAATCAAAATCAAAGCCTTGATGACCGACTTAGAAAAGGACGCTTACCCTTACTGGGATTAATCAAAGATAATCGGAGCAATCCGGTTATTTTTTTTCGCGATTTTTGTCATCCCGTGATACAATTATTAAAGAGGTGATGGTCATGCAACGTTATTTTTTACCGAATTCTCAATTTTATGAAAACCATGCGACGATATTGGGACAAGATCTGCACCATATCAAAAACGTGATGCGCCTCAGAGTTGAGGATGAAATCATTGTTATTGATGAAACTGGAAATGCATATCTTGCTAAAATCACGGAAATGACGAATCAGTCAGCCCGAGTCGATTTTATAGAAAAATTACAATCTGATATTCAAGAATCAAAAATCACCATAGCACAAGCATTGATAAAACGTGACCGTTTTGAATGGTTTTTAGAAAAAGCGACGGAACTCGGAGTTTATTCAATCATTCCAACATTATTTGAACATTCAATCATCAAAGTTGATCAAGAAAATGAAAGTAAGAAAATTCAAAGATTCCAAACCATTGTCAAAGAAGCGAGTGAACAATCAAGACGTTTTATGATTCCAAAGATTCATAATGTATATAAATTATCACAACTTCCCTTTGAAGATTATGATAAAATCCTGATTTGTTACGAAGGAGCAACCCGTGATGATTTGATTATTTCAGTGATGAAGCAATTAGATTCATCGATGAAAATACTCGTTATCATCGGACCTGAAGGGGGCATTTCCCCAAAGGAATTTAAACTTCTTCAAAGTAAAGCCGGAATCGTCTGTAGTTTAGGAAAACGCATTGTTAGGTCTGAGACAGCTGGTTTAGTGGTCTTATCATTATTGAATTCATTATGGGAGTGTTAGCATGAAAGTTGCTTTTTTAACCTTGGGTTGTAAGGTCAATAGCTATGAAACCGAAGCCGTTTGGGAACTCTTAGAACAAGAAGGATATGAACGTGTTGAATTCACTGATTCAAGTGATATTTATATCATTAATACTTGTAGTGTAACGAATAACGGCGAATCAAAATCAAGAAAAATGATTCGTCATGCAATTTCGATGAATAAGGAAGCTATTGTCGTTGTGATGGGCTGTTTTTCTCAGTTAAAATCAGAGGAAGTTTTAGCGATTGAAGGTGTCTCTATTGCGGTTGGAACCAATCACCGAGATCAGATTCCATTATTAATCAAAGAATATATTACTCACAAAAAACAAATTAATCATGTCAATCAACTCGCAGTGAATGAAAGTTATGATCATCTTTCAATTAATGCTTTTGCTCATCATCAACGGGCTTTTCTTAAAATTCAAGATGGATGTAATAATTTTTGTAGTTATTGTATTATTCCTTACGCCAGGGGCAGAGTCCGTTCAAAACGACCAGAAGATGTCATTCAGGAAGCAAAAAACTTGGTTCAATCCGGCTTTAAAGAAATCATTTTAACAGGGATTCATACCGGTGGATATGGCCTTGATTTTGAATGTTACCGTTTTTCTGATTTATTAAGAGATTTAGTGCAAGTAGAAGGATTAAAACGAATAAGAATTTCGTCGATTGAAATTTCTGAATTGACCGATGACATTATAATTACAATTAAGTCTTCCGATATCATCGTCAATCATCTTCACGTTCCACTTCAAAGTGGCAGTGATAGAATTCTTCACTTAATGAACCGTAAATATACAAAAGCAGATTATTTCAATAAAATTACAGAACTTCGAGGGATCAAAGATAATTTATCTATTACAACGGATATTATTGTAGGTTTTCCAGGAGAAACGGAAGAAGAATTTCAAGAAGCTTGTGAATTTGTACGAAAAATCGGTTTTCAAGAACTACATGTTTTTCCGTTCTCAAAACGGGATGGGACCCTCGCAGCGAAAATGCCAAACCAATTAGATGGTACGACAAAAAAAGATCGAGTTAATCGACTCATTGCGATATCTGATCAGTTAGCCCTTAAATACGCGAATGAAAATGTTGGAAAAATATTAGAAGTCATTCCTGAAAGTTACCATGATGGTTATTTAGTAGGTCATACAAGTAATTATCTAAAAGTAAGATTTTCAGGATATCGAAATCAAGTTGGTCAACTTGTGAAAGTTGTCATAACAAAAGCTGGATATCCAGAAAATCAAGGAAACCTTGTTTGAAAGATTGATAACTAGTAAGTTATATGGTCTAATCTGGTATTAAAATAGTGGATTGAGATATAAGATAATTACTAAATACTTCTATATAGTAATTTTGTATATCAATTGAATTAGTTTACTATAATTTATATTAATCATCTTAATCATCGAAAGTATAATCAAAGATTATTATTCTTTATGAGTCATCTATTAATGATTCAATCTGTGACTAAATAATGACGCACTTACTCTAAAAGAAACAAAGTAAGTGCGTTTTTTGTATTTTATTACGTACAAAATCAACTTGGGGGTTTCATTTTTGATAAATCGATTGTATACTAAAGAAAATAAGAATAATACATATTATTCGAGACAAATTAACTTAAAGGAGAACGAAAATGAATTTTGCGAAATCTTGGGTTTTAACGGTAGAAGATATGACTTACACAATTGACTATGATCCAAGGACATTGTCTGGAAGAAAAGTTGTGATTATTAATGGAATGCCAGTCAATCTCAAACTCACATTTTTTACTCGGTATGCTGGTTTAGATCAAACCATTGGCGTGGGTGGGAAAAAAGCTAATTTTGTTTTAATTAATGGAAAAGCCGATTTAGCTGTTGACGGTTATTATCTCGATAGTAAGAAAGAGTATATCCCCTTACTTGGCGTTCCAAAGTGGGTTTGGATTTTTGTTTTAGCATGTGCTGCTATTCCTATTTATACACTTGGAGGAGCAATTCCTGCCTTAATCGGTTTTTCAGGCATAATGATTTGTATCAAATTATCTGTGTCTCGAAAACTTAACACGCTTATGAGGGTTCTACTTTGTGCATTAATCACTGGTATTTCTTGGATTTTACTTATTTTATTCATCCAAACAATGTTGTCCTTAGTATAAATCATTCTATTAATTATTATTTCAAAAATTGGTCGATGTATCTTATTTGGATGAGTTATTTGAAGAGATAGAAACGTTTTAATAACTTACATTTACGCTTATTGTGCAAACAATCCAGTGATGTATACAGACAGCGACGGCGACATGCCACAAATATTAATAGGAGCGCTTGTCGGGGCGCTATGTGGAGCTGCCGCATATGCCTTTTCCATTCTTGCAACTGGTGATGAATTTAACTTCGGTGAATTGGCAATTGAAACTCTTAGCGGGGCTGCTTACGGTGCGCTAATTAGTTCAGGAATTGGCGCTATTTACATCGCTGTTGGAAAAGTGGCTTTAGCGACAGTTACCTCAATTGCTCATAGCATCAACGACGGATTGTCTTTTATCGATACTATGAACAATGCTGGGATTTCTTTAGTGACCGCCGCTGCAGTTCAAACAGTATTTTGGTTTCTTCCGAAGTCACCAGCAAATATGGAGAATTTTTGGCAAAGAATAGACTTTTATCAAAATATTGGCATAAAGAGGTTCGTTGGCGGAGTGCTTCGCGAAGCGTTTTTGGATAACGATTAATTGGAGGATACTCATTATGAGCAAAAAAAATATATTTACAGAGTTATTTCCATTGATCGATTTTGCAATCGTCATCTTGATAAACATCCTGTTCCAACTTGTGGTTTTACCCTTCATTATGTCTATTTTCCTGCCATCCGAATTGTTTAATTATTCCTTCTTCATTCTTTCGTTATTGTTTCTACTCATTATTTCTATTCCTTATTTTATTCATCAAGTTTCAAATATGAAAATACGGAAAGAGGGAAAAGTGAGTCTTGCTCAAGTTGTAGGAAAATCCAAGTTTCGAAATATTGAGGGAGAATCTACTTATTTTCATGCGGTGGGTTCGGAAGACAATAAGGAGTTCGATTTCAACTTACAAATATATCCGTTCACAAAAACCAAAATTGGAAATTGTTACGTAGTCCATTATTCTGGTTCGGAGAAAAAAAACAAGTGCTATATAATGGAGGATGAAAGAATACTCTCCAAACTATACTATTTTTATACTGTATTCCATTTTTGCGTGTCGGTTGTTATTTCGTTTCTCATGTAGAATGATGAGGAAAAGCCGATAGCTGGGGTCTCATCGCTCCCCACATAATTTTTTCAAATCTACATCCCCAGTTATGGATACTGCTGTACACATTACTCCAGTAATGTATACAGA
>DIJY01000039.1 GCA_002421405.1 Caryophanales bacterium UBA5632
TCATCGAGATTCTCTTTTATTCATCGGGTTTCTATGATAAAATAAAGGTGATATTACCGCCTATAAGGCGGATTTAGGAGCTGATACCATGATTGTTGTCTTCGGCGGAGCGTTTAATCCTCCTACCATCGCGCATCAAGCGATTTATCATCACGTGATAAAACATCTACCCTGTACGAAGTTTATCTATTTACCAGTCTCGAATTTATATACAAAGCGGTCTTTAGCATCGAACTTCCATCGGTTGGAGATGTTAAAACTGATGACGAGAGGTTTATCAAACGTTTCTGTATCAACCATGGAATTCGATGATCCTGATTATTTAGGAACGTATCAAAGTTTGATTCGAATTCAAGACAATTATCCTTCTGAACAAATCGTTTTTGTTATCGGAGCTGATAATTTAGCGAAGTTACATAAATGGATTAACGCAGAAAGTTTGCTTTCTGAATTTAAATTCGTTGTGATTAACCGCAACCATACCGATATTGAAGGTGCGATTATGGGAAATCCGACTTTAGCGAAACATCGAGACAATTTTATCATTCTTCCTCACTTCGATGTTGAAATATCATCGACAACGTTTCGGGAAAATTTTGATCAATCATTGGTGAGTGATGAGGTGTATCATTACATCTTAATCCACCAACTTTATAGGAGTTAGCTATGTACAAACACGGTTTTATGAAAATTTGTCTTGTCAGCCCCAAACTTCAGGTTGGAAATCCCGATTATAACGTTGATCAAATGCTTCTCGCTTTAGAAAATAATGAAGCATCGATTGTCGTTTTTCCGGAATTAGGAATAACGGCTTATACCTGTAATGACCTTTTCTTTCAAAAGGCACTTTTTACGGATGCATTGAACGCTTTAAAAAAATTGCTCGATACGAACCCATTTAAAGGGGTTGTCATCTGTGGAATGCCGCTCGAAATTGAAGAAATGGTATTGAATTGCGCCGTCGTTGTTCAAGGGAAGAAAATTTTGGGAGTTGTGCCAAAATTTTACTTACCCAACACCAAAGAGTTTTATGATAAACGCTGGTTTAAATCCGGTTTTGACGTCGTAAAATTTGTGAAAAAAATCGAGTTATTAAATCAAAAAGTACCCTTTGGTAATATTATATTTAACGCTGATAAAGTCAAATTTGGCATTGAAATCTGTGAAGATATGTGGGCAACCATTACGCCAGGTAATTTTATGTCTGTGAATGGTGCGAACCTCATTATTAATCTTTCCGCTTCAAATGAAACATTAGGGAAAGATATTATCCGTAGAAGTTCCGTTTTAGAACATTCGCGAAAGAATTGCGGCATTTATGCGTATGTTTGTGCTGGACTCGGCGAATCGACCTCAGAAACGGTTTTCAGCGGTCACAATATCGTTGCATCAAATGGCGTATTATTAAAAGAACAAGCCAACTTTAGTTTAGAAACTGATATGATGTGTGTTGATTTAGATTTCGACCGAATTGCATTTGATCGTCGCAGTAATTCATCTTTCCGCGATTCAATTTATAAATATCCGCAAGAATATCAACAAATTAAGTTTAATCTTCCTGAATCCTCGGACTACCATTTCAATTATTTAACGGACCCTACCCCTTTTGTACCAAAAGATAACATTCATGAAGCGTTTGAAAAAATTGCTTCCATTCAAGAATTTGGCTTGGTTAAACGCTTAAAACACTTGAACATGGATAAAGTCCTCATCGGTATTTCCGGCGGGCTGGATTCATCTTTAGCTTTGATTATCGCGTGTCGTGCTTTTGACCGGCTCGGACTGAATCGTAAAGGAATTATCGCCGTAACGATGCCGGCGATGGGTACGACTTCAAGAACTGAAAAAAATGCGAACCGACTGATGAAGGGTCTAGGTGTCACGGCAAAATCGATCGATATTAAAGATTCAGTCGAGGATCATCTTGCTTTATTAGGCCATGATCAAACAACCGAAGATATCACCTACGAAAATGCACAAGCAAGAACAAGAACGATGTTTTTGATGAATATGGCGAACCAAAACAATGGGATTGTTTTAGGCACCGGCGATTTATCAGAAATCGCTTTAGGATGGTCGACTTATAATGGTGACCAAATGTCGATGTATAATGTGAATGCCGGCATTCCGAAAACGTTAGTTCGATTCATGATTGAAAACTATGCCAATTATATCTTTAACGAAGACATCGAAGCGAGTTTGATTGATATTTTAGCCACTCCGATTTCTCCGGAATTGAAAAAAATTCAATCCACCGAAGCCATTATCGGCAAATACGAAATAAACGACTTTATTTTATACCGGTTCATGGCTTGCGGCGATGAACCGAACAGAATTGAATTCATGCTCCATAAAACCTTTGGTCTTCCCGTTGATAAAGCGAAAGAGGCGAGTGATGCTTTTTTCAAACGGTTCTATTCGCAACAATTTAAAAGACAAGCCAGTCCTGATGGTCCAAAGGTTTTAGATATTGGTTTATCGCCAAGAAGTGACTTTAGAATGCCTTCAGATGTCAAAAGGTAAATGAAGTTAAAATTGAAAGAAAGGAGCGTCAATTGAATTATTTTTATATTCAATTGTGATGAATCCAATGACAAAAGTAATCCTTGGCCTTTCCGGTGGCGTGGATTCAAGTGTATCAGCTTGGTTATTAAAAAACCAAGGTTATGATACCGAAGCGCTCTTTATGCGTAACTGGGATAGTGCTTTAAATAATGATATTTCTGGCAATCCGGATCTTTTTGATCCCGTATGCCCGCAAGAAACTGATTACCAAGATGCTTTAGCAGTTGCGGAGCAACTCAATATTAAACTGCACCGCCATGATTTTATCAAAGAGTACTGGGACGATGTGTTTCAGTACTTTCTTTCCGAATATGAAAAAGGAAGAACGCCCAATCCCGATATTTTATGTAATAAATACATCAAATTTAATGCGTTCTTAACCGTTGCGAAAACGTTAGAAGCTGATAAAATAGCGATGGGCCATTATGCAAGGGTTCAAGAAACGAATGGCGAATTCCAGTTATTAAAAGCCATTGATTTGAACAAAGATCAAAGTTATTTTTTATGTCAATTAACGCAAGAACAGTTGAAACATGTTCTATTTCCAATTGGGGAATTAACGAAACCAGCGGTTCGCAAAATCGCAATTGAAAATCATCTTCCCACCGCTAAGAAAAAAGACTCGACTGGCATCTGCTTTATTGGAGAGAGAAATTTTGCGGCTTTTTTAGGCAATTATTTACCTGCAAAGCCAGGCAATATCATCACTGAAACTCATCAAATTTTGGGAAGACATCAAGGACTGATGAATTATACCATTGGTCAAAGAAAAGGCTTGGGTATTGGTGGAAATAAAGAATTAGGCAATGATCCTTGGTTTGTGGTGGGTAAAAATTTAATGACCAATGAATTGATGGTGGGTCAAGGTTTTCACCACCCGCTTTTGTTTGCGAATCGATGTCTCGTAGAAGAAATCAACTGGATTCCAAAGCAAAAATTTATTGGCACCTTAAAATGCAATGCTAAATTTAGATACCGTCAAACCGATATACCCGTCGAGATTGAATGGGTTGATGATTTGACATTGTCAGTGAAATGTATTGAACCTGTGAGAGCCATCACACCCGGTCAAGCGGCTGTTTTTTATTTGGGTGATATTTGTTTAGGCGGCGGCACGATTGATAAAGTCTATCTGGATGAAACCTTGAGGGCTTATTAGGAGAAACTATGAAAAAAATAGGATTGTGTTTAGCCGGTGGCGGTGCACGAGGAGCTTATCAAATCGGTGTTGCGAAAAGATTAGAAGAACTTGGAATTTTAAACAAAATACAGGCATTTTCAGGGACATCGATTGGTTCAGTCAATGCGGTTTTATTATCGACAAAACCTACAGATGAAGCTTTTCAATTATGGTGTGATATCTCGCCAGATGAAATCAAGAAAACCGAAAGTATTTTTTCAAGACTGCAAAGTGAAAAAATCCAAATTATTGAAAATGGAATTTTCTCAATCGAGGCGTTGAGAGAAAGACTGGTGACGAAAGTAGATTTTAATCGACTCAAAGAAAAAGAAGTTTACGTCACGCTTTCTGAAGCGGGAAATCAAAATGAATCCTTGTTGGGGTTAATTAAAAGCAGCTTTAATCATTTTTTTAAAAAAGTCGATAAAACCGTTTATAATCTATTGAAAGAATACGACAACGATGAAATTGTTAATATCATTTTGGCATCTTGTTCAATTCCGGTTGTCTTTCCAGGTGTCGTCTTAGGTGACAAAAAATACTATGATGGTGGAATCTATGATAATGTTCCGATTTATCCCTTAGTTGAAGCCGGATGCGACACCGTCATCGTGATTCATCTCCATTTATTTGAACACATCAATAAAGAAAAATATCCTGGGGTTGATATCCTTGAGCTAAGGCATAAGCACAATTTAGGAAGTTTATTAAAATTTGATCCGAATCATTCCGAGGCCTTATTTAAACTTGGCTATCAAGATGCGGTAGAATATTTTGAAAAAATCAATCTGTTTGAATAAAAAACATAATAGTGACCTTCTTTGCGTAAGATTTTAGCAAAGGAGGTCTTTTTTATGAAAAAAATTGTCGTTATTTGCATTATAAGCTTTATTTTGATTTTATCACTGCCACCCATCGTCCGTGCGGATGAATACCAAAATTACCAAGAAATCGTTTTTGAAGAAGAGGACCATAAATTACTTAAGGATTTTACAAAAACGGATTATGATAGTCATTATTCCAACTATGTCAAAAAATATTTTATGGGTTGGCGAGTGCTAACTGTCACAAAAAACGCAGAAGTGGAGTTTCTGTCGGAAACAAAATTAAAAATCTATAACAATGGGTACAGTACAATCAAACATAGTATAACGTTATCAACCAAAGAAGAAACAAAATTCCAAGCCAGCGTCACCGGTGAACTTGATTTGAAAATCAGTGGTAATGTGAAGAAGTTTAAAGGAGGACTCGATGCAAATATAAAAGGGACGATTCAATATACAAAATCATCTTCCGCAAGTGAAACATATGAGTTTGTGATTATTGTCGACCCTGGAACATACGTGACGATTGTGACGAGAGGAACGGGAGAAATCAGCAATGGAGTTGCAAAACATTATCTCTTTTGGATTCAAACGAAAAAAGGGGGATGGGAAACTTTTGTGGTTACGACCGAATACTTTGAAATCATCAAGGAACGTTTGCGATGAAAAGAATCATTGTTTTTATCATCGGTTTTTATCTGATCATCGCAGTCGTTATGCTTGTTTTTGCGCCAAAACCGAAAACATTAATAAAAATGCTTGTCGTTGAACATCAATACTCGCAATTAATCACTGGTTCGAGTGAGTTGTTTGAAGTATTGATCTATTTATCAGAAGAAAATTCTTTTCTTTCGACCAAGAGCGCCATCCTAGATGCTCGACTTTTGGGCGATGATGCTGAAATGGAAATGAAGATCAATCAAATTGTTAATCTCGGCATCATTTCAAGTTATCAAAATGATCACTACTATGTTTTTCGATATTCTTATGATATTTCACAGTATGCAATCGATCATCTGTCAATGGTATTTGAAAATGCAATCCTTGAAATGACCTATGAAAATGATTATGAGGTTGCCTATGAAATTGGTGATGTTTCGCTCAAATGGGAAACAATCCCTGAATCGACTGATTTTGATTTTTATCGCTTATCAGGCATCTATGGTTCCTATTCAAATAAAGAAATCTTACAAGGAATCGCGATTGGCTTTGATCGCTTTATTGAAGGTGATATCATCATCAAAAATATTAGTTGCGATATTCATGGGGTTACATTTGATTTAAGTCATGCGATTCAATATGATGAGATCGTCCATAACATGACGCTCTATGAAACGCTTGGAAGCGAGTACAATCCCATAAATTATCCAAGTTTATCTGATGAATA
The DNA here is from genome assembly GCA_002421405.1 of Caryophanales bacterium UBA5632. Taxonomy (GTDB): domain Bacteria; phylum Bacillota_I; class Bacilli_A; order Izemoplasmatales; family Hujiaoplasmataceae; genus UBA5603. The sequence continues at coordinate 5,957 of DIJY01000039.1, forward strand.
TGTACCCATTATTGCGCCATCAGTGATCGTTGCAATTCCGCTCAACTATCACGATGATTTCATTGATATTTGGCGGTTTCCATTATATATCGATTATGAAAAAAATGGTGAAATAAAAACCTTTATAATTGATGATTTTATGTATAGAAGCGAACCGATATTGATTGGGGAGGAATCTTGTCATGTCCACACATATCAATACCTCTATCGAAATTAAAAATGTAACGAAACATTATCGAAATAAAGCGGGAATCAAATCAGTAAATGTCACTTTTGAACCCGGAAAATTGAATTTACTTGTCGGTAAAAACGGATCAGGAAAAACAACTTTGTTAAAGTGTATTATGGGAGTTGTCAGGTATGAAGGCATCATTCTCAAACAAAGGACGACAATTGGATACGCACCTGAAGAGTATGTCATGCCTTATTTCATGAGTGTTTTAGATTTTCTATTAAGCATCGGAAAAATCAAGGATATCCCAAAAATAACATTACATGATGAAATAATCGAACATCTTGAATACTTTGATATGAGTAACCAAGCCCATCAAAGTTTTGGTACTTTATCGAATGGAATGCGACAGAAAGTCAATTTGATTCAAGCTTTTTTAAATCATCCAAAAACGATTTTACTTGATGAGCCCCTTCATGGCCTCGATACTTTATCACAAACAAAAATATTAAAACTCATCAATGGTCGCATCAAAGAAAGTTTAATCATCGTATCTACCCATTATCCGGAACTCTATAAATCACGAAAAAAGACATTATACCTGATGGAGGATGGTATCCTTTATGAAAGAAATTCTGAAGTTACAATATAGTTATTTATTTAATAAGGTCTCAGCTTGGTTTTTATTTATCATGCTCGTTATCTTAACCGTTGGCATCCTTTATGCCAGCGGTTTTAATTATTCTTATGGGGAATTGGATTTAGAACATCAAATGCGACGACAAATCTTTCAGGCAGAAACTTTGATGCTTGTGAAATTTACTTTGGTCGCGACAACGGTTTTTATTTCGATTCAAGGTTATTATTCTCAGTTTTGCAAGTATCATTTGTTTTTTTTACAAAAGCCAAACGGCAAACTACAATTAGGAATTGCAAAACAAATTGCGATAATCGCAATTCAATTATTGATCATCATCCATAGCGGTCTCATCATTCATATCGTCGGCTTTTACTTGACACCTTATTTTGAATTTGAGGCGCACTACCTTATCGCCCTAATCAGTGTTCTCATTGAGGCGATGACTTTAGGAGTATTGGGAAGTATCTTTGTCCAAATCCTTGATTCTATATTTTCTGGATTGGTTCCGATGTTTTTGTTTTGGACCGTTGAAGCAAACGCTTCATATGACGAAATAATCCAATCAAAGTTATATAAAATACTGTATGCGTTTATTTCAAATCCCGTTATCTATCAAAATAAATACATACTAATTTATGATATGACTCACTATCTATTGATTTTTATTAGTTTGTGGTTTTTCAATTTGTTGATTTTTTTGTGGAATGATATGAAATAAAAATTATATGCTATAATAAATAAGAGTGGAGGTGTTGAATTTGACTGATTATTTAAACGTAACAGGTTATCTATTTTTCATGAGCAATTTCAATCAAATTAACGCTAAAATTCATACCAAAAGTTCTAAGTCAGAACTGGCTTTATTTGACCTTGCGATTCAACATGCGAAAACGGAAATTCTCCTTACAAAAAATTCAATTGATGCATCAATGGTCGCTTTATGGGATATCCTCCACTTTTACGAACTCGCCCTCCAAGACCCTTATATGGTTCATGCGATTCAAGATTATATTATGAACACTCATTTAACTGCTGAAGCGGCGATATCACACTATTTTGATTCATTCGTCGAATCGCTGAAAACCAAAGATGCCTATTTTAAAGCAAGATCGTCTGATTTTATCGATTTGAAACATCGATTATTAAATGCTTTAAAAGCACCCAATCGAAAAGTTGCAAAACATACCTTATCATTCGATAGACCTACGATTCTCGTTTTTGATTCGATTTTTCCTTATGAGTTATCCCAAATTCACTATCATCAAGTCGTTGCAGTAATCAGCAAAGACGGGTCCTACCACTCCCATTCTGCAATTATATTATCGTCAATGAAAATACCTTATATGATTACCCCAAATATCAATCCTCAGCTAAAAACTGGAGATATTGTTTCGCTAAATTTAACAACAGGAGCATTATCAATATCAGATTCGATTCCTACGCTTCAAAAATCATTGTCTAACAGCGATAATCAAGAAATAATAAAACTTAAACCAAGTATTCAGTTACACCCTGCCATCAATCTTATCAACGAAATTCCAAATCCAATTCCCTCTTTTTGGAAATCCATTGGCTTATATAGAACTGAATTTCTTTTTATGGAAAAAAACTACCTTCCTGATGAAATCGAACAATACCTTCACTATTGTTCGATATGTCAAAAAGCAAACGGCATTCGCGTACTATTTCGATTGTTAGACGTTGAGGCCGATAAACCGCTGCCTTTGCTTGAAAAAGGACTGTATGGCATTGATTTGTTACTTAAAAATCGTAATTTATTGAAGAGTCAATTAACTGCATTGCTTTGCGTTTCAAAGAAATATCCCATTGGAATAACCGTCCCAATGATTCAAAACCAAGAGCAAATCTACTTCATTTTAGAAACAATCGATTCCCTCAAAAAACAAAATGATTTTGATACAGTTCATTTCGATTATCGATTTGGGATAATGGTTGAACGAATGGAAGCATTAAAAGGAATAAAAAAACTGACCGGTTTTGATTATATTTTAGTTGGAACAAATGATTTAGCAGCTGAATATTCAAAGATTGATCGATCAAATCATGCATTAAATCTTGAAAGTTATCTGAATCAAAATTTACTAAATGATATTCAAATATTAGTAGAAGACGCTACTAATCGACAATTAATCACGATGCTTTGTGGTGATGCGGCGAATCATAGAGAAGCGATTGATGTTTATAGGACGATTGGGATTACTGACTTCGCTCCCGCTGCTAAAAGCATCCACTTTTATACTGAATAGTTACTCAATCAATAACGAGCCCTGATTTAATAATTAATAATTGGCTTTGACAACCATTTTTACAATTTATTTACAGAAGGAAAACCATGTATTCTCATTGATATATAAAATATATCATGATATAATTGTTTTTACGTTGTTAAAACTTATTTTTCACGGAGGACATGTTTATGTGCGGAATTGTTGGCTATTTAGGTGAAAGAAAAGCAACTGATATCATTTTATCTGGGCTCGAAAAATTGGAATATCGCGGCTATGATTCTTGCGGAGTATCGTTTTTTTCTGATGTCGATCATAAATTTATTACTTACAAAGACAAAGGGCGCGTGAAACACTTGGTCGATGACTTCAATTATGGGTTTCAAAACCATCTTGGAATCGGTCATACGCGTTGGGCTACTCATGGCAAACCGAATCAAACCAATTCTCATCCGCATTTTTCCAATAGTGGCCGATTTTCAATCGTGCATAATGGTGTCATTGAGAATTATAAAGAATTAACGGCCAAGTACTTGCCACATATGAAGTTTATCAGTGAGACAGATACAGAAATTATTGCGAACTTGATTGAACATTTCACAATTGATTTATCCGTCGAAGAAGCAATTCGTAAGACTTTGTCCTTAATTGAAGGATCTTATGCCCTCTTAATCATCGATATAACGACACCCCATAAACTTTATGCAGCAAAAAATAAATCACCGCTATTAATTGGTGTTGGTAAAGATGGCATCACTTTGGCCTCTGATGTCATGGCTTTGATTGGACAAGCTGAATATTATTATCCCATCGAAGATAAAACCTTCACATCAGTCACGAAAAAAGCAGATAGTACGTATACTTATGAACTCGTTGATATCATCGGTAAACCGGTGTCATTCCAACTAATCAAAATTGATATGGTTTTGGATGAGATTGGAAAAGCAGGATATTCACATTTCATGCTAAAAGAAATTTGTGAACAACCTTCTGTTGTCCGCAAAATTATGTCAAAATACACAGAGAACGATACGTTCTTTATTTCACAGTCTATCTTATCAATGTTTCATGGGATTGACCGAATATATATCATCGCTGCCGGAACATCGATGCATGCCGGCTTCGTTGGCAAATATTTATTTGAAAATATGCCTAAAATTCCTTGCGAAGTTTTTATTGCCAGTGAATTCGCCTATAACCCGCCCTTACTCGTTGATAAACCTTTATTCATCTTCATTTCGCAATCAGGCGAAACTGCCGATTTAAGAGCCTGTCTTGTCAACATTAAAGAACAAGGCTATCAATCATTGACGATTACCAATGTTGCATCATCAACTTTAGCAAGAGAAGCCGATGCGTATCTTGAGATATTTGCAGGTCCAGAAATTGCGGTCGCTTCAACAAAAGCTTATGTCGGACAAGTTGTAATTTTGACAATTTTGGCGTATTTATTATCTCATAGAAAACCATTTGATCTGCACTTAGAACTTTCGAAAGTGGCTGTATCGATGGAAGCGATTATTGATAAAAGAGACTATATTCATGAATTAGTCAAAGAAAAAATAACCAAACGTAATTGTTTCTATATTGGGCGAGGACTCGATTATTTTACGTGTCTTGAAGCGGCATTAAAATTAAAAGAAATTTCCTATATTCAAACCGAAGGCTTTGCGGCAGGTGAATTAAAACATGGAACGATTGCATTAATTGAAGAAGGTGTTCCTGTCATTGCGATTATTTCGCAATCTTCGATTAATAACAATACCCGAGCGAACATTAGAGAAGTGACTGCTCGTGGCGCAAATAAGCTTGTGATTTCGCTTGATAATGTCAGTGATGTGACTGACGAAATTATCCTCATGGATGTTCATCAACTCTTAACGCCGCTCGTCACGGTGATTCCAACTCAATTAATTGCTTTTTACTCGGCTCTTGACTTAAATAAAGATATCGATAAACCACGAAATTTAGCAAAATCTGTCACAGTAGAGTAGGTGTTGCGATGAAATATTTCGGTACAGATGGTATTAGAGGCGTTGCCTATGAGTTTTTATCGGAGGAACTCGCCTTTCGAGTCGGCACAAGTTTATCGGTATTGAATCTTAAAAACGTCGTCATTGGCAAGGACACGCGTGAATCCGGTTCAATGTTAGCGAAAGCGATTATCGCTGGTGCGAAAGCGGTTGGATTGAATACGCTTTATTTAGGCATCGTCTCTACGCCAATGCTATCCTATATCAGTGGCAAACTTGGATATGTTGGCGTGATGATAACAGCCTCCCATAACCCCTATCAAGATAATGGTATCAAAGTGTTTAATGTCGGTAAAAAACTCTATGCAGCTGAAGAGTCTGCACTCGAAGATGTATTAAATGGGGTTGCGAAAGCACCTTTACTTGCCGATCAAGGTCGTTCAATTGCATCCGTTGATCCTTATAAACTGTATTATAAATTATTCCATCATATGCATATAAAAACCAGTTTGAAAATTGGTCTGGATTTAGCAAATGGAGCCACTTACGCTATTGGCAAAAGAGTTTTCCAAAAAATGACACCTTACCTAGAAATTATTGGTGATCAACCCGATGGTAAAAATATTAATTTAGGCGTTGGTTCGACTCATTTAGAACAACTCATCAATCTTGTTAAAACGAAGAAATTAGATGTTGGTTTCGCTTTCGATGGCGATGGTGATCGGTTACTTGCCATTGATTCGGACGGTTCGATCATTGATGGCGATAAACTAATCTATATCATTGCGAATTATTTAAAAACTAAGAATCGATTAAATGAAAATACCGTCGTTTTAACCAAAATGAGCAATTTAGGAATTATGAAAGCTTTAGATCGAAGCGGCATTAAAACGATTCAAACCGACATCGGCGACAAATACGTTTTAGAAGCGTTAGAAACTAATAATTACACCTTGGGTGGAGAAAACTCAGGCCATGTTATTAATCGGTATTTGCTCAATACCGGTGATGGAGTTTTAAACGCTGTATTGTTAGTGAAGATTATGAAAGAAACGAAGAAAAGTTTAAGAGAACTTACGCAAGATGTAACGCTATATCCAGATAAATTGCTAAATTTAAAAGAGATTGATAAAGCTTTATTAAAAGACCCGATTGTCATTGCCGAAGTTGAAAAAGCAAAAAAAGCTTTGGGGAATGAAGGACTTGTGTTAGTGAGGGCGTCAGGAACCGAACCGTTGATTCGTATTTCAGTTCAAGCACCAACGGAGGCTATCGTCGATTCAACGATTGAATCAATCGTTAAAGCCATTAAAAAAGCAGAACAAGGTCAATAATCCATTTTATAGGGGGAAAACGATTCATGAAAAAATATGCGATTGTCCTCGCGGCTGGAAAAGGCACGAGAATGAAAACAGAAATGCCAAAATGTGCTTATTCATTGTTAAAAAAACCGATGATTGCCTATATCGTCGAAAATCTCAAGTTATCAACAATGATTGATCAAATTATCATTGTCGTTGGACACAAAAAAGAAGTGATTAAAGAAATATTGAATAATGGGATCTCATATGCCGATCAAGTTGATCAATTAGGAACAGGTCACGCGGTGATGGTAACTGAGTCTTTGATTGATGATTTAGAGGGCGATGTCATGATTTTGCCGGGAGACATGCCTTTAGTCGATAACCTTCTCATTGAAAAAGCTTTTAAAGAGCATATTGACCGCCGCCATGATTTAACGGTCGTCACAACCAAAGTTGAAGATCCATTTGGTTATGGACGGATTCTGAGAGATGAACAGGGCTATCTCGATGAAATTATTGAAGAAAGAGAAGCCAGTGCTTCTCAAAGATTAATCGATGAGATATATACCGGTATTTATGTCGTGAAGACAAAAACGTTGTTTGAATCTTTGAAAAAGGTGACCAACAAAAATCAAAAAAACGAATATTATTTGACTGATATTATCAAAATCGCTAAAACTGACAATCACGTTATTGGCACCTACACCTTAAAAGAATCCTATAAAGCCATGGGTGTTAATGATTTATATATGCTTTCCATCGCCGAACAAATCTTACAAACCAACATTAACAAACATCACATGAAAAATGGGGTGGCGATGATCAACCCCGAAACCATCACGATTGGTCATAACGTTGTGATTGAAGAAAACGTCGTCATTCATCCCAACACGTATATTACCGGCAACTCCGTGATTAAAAAAGAGGCACAAATTGGCCCAAACACCGAAATTCATGAAAGTTTCATCGGTGAACGGGTTGTTTGTAAACATTCTTTGGTTTATAATTCAACCGTTCATGAAGATACAACCGTCGGACCCTTTGCGCATTTGCGCGATGGTGCGAATATTGGCGCTAAAAACCGTGTCGGTAACTTCGTAGAAATCAAAAAATCGTCCACCGGAAAAAATACCAAGATGTCGCATCTTGCCTATATTGGCGATACGACGTGCGGCTCGAATGTCAACTTTGGTTGCGGTTCTGTGACCGTGAACTATGACGGTAAAAACAAATACCAAACTGAAATCGGTGATGATGTCTTCATTGGCTGCAATGTGAACTTAATCGCTCCGATTAAAATCGAAGATAATTCAACGATTGCGGCCGGTTCAACCTTGACCACAAACGTTCCAAAAGGCGCCCTTGCAATTGCAAGAGCGTACCAAGTAAATAAAGAAAATTATGTCAAAGGCAAACCAAAAACAGACGACAAAGAAAAAAAATAATAACCTGTTACTTTACTAAGTAAACGCGA
>DIJY01000057.1 GCA_002421405.1 Caryophanales bacterium UBA5632
TTCCTTTGGCATCCGTCAATGAAGTCAAAACATTACTGTATGCCGGCGCACGAGATTTAGGCGACTTTGGCTATGATTCTTATTATGGTTACGGATTAGTCAATGCGTTGTCACTATTTTTAACCACGTATCATCAAGTGGATTTTGTATTGCCTGAAGGAACTTTCAAAGATTCGATATTTGTTGAAGATGGGCTCCTTTTAACGATAGGTGAAACACCCGTCATCGAACATTATGAATTTATGGGATGGTATTTAGACAGTGATTATTTAGTCCAGTGGAATCCTTTAACTGCCGTCACGGAAGATATGACACTTTACGGCAAGTATGAACTCAACCAATACTTGATTACTTGGGTGATTGAGGGTGAAACGCCAATCTTAGAATATTACGAACCAAACGAAGTCGTGATGGCACCAATCTTATCTTTAGAACATCGAATTTTTCATGGGTGGTATTTAGATAGCGCCTATACAACCTACGCGTCCTTGACCTTAGCGACTGGTTCTGTAACCTATTATGGATGGTATGAATATTCGCTATATACTTTCATTTTCTATGATTATGATTTAGAAACGATTATCGAAACCAAAGAACTGACTTATAACGATGAGTTCAGTTTATTAAGCGGTCCGGATAAACCGTCCACGATCGCATTTGATTTTGAGTTTATAGCATGGGTCTATGATCCGTTGTATCAAAATACGGTCAATGAATTTTATCCGACCTATGAAAGAATCTTTCGACCCTCGAGCGTTGGTTTAAATCCAGGACTTGATACCATCTACAAAGGTACAAGTTACTTAGATGCCGGTGCTTATACGTTATCAGATGAAATTTCAATTTCAAAGATAACGTCGGTGAATACAACTTCCATTGGAAGAATTGCGGTTTATTACGCTGTGACCTATGAACAAAACAATATTTACTATCTTGTTCGGTATGTGAATATCGTTCAAAAAGAACCTTTGATCATTATCACCTTAAAAAAAGGGGTTTCAACCCTTTATCAAGGGGAAGTTTATGAAGAAAAAGGGGCATTAACGAATCTGGGAACGGTGGAAATAATCGGTGAAGTCAATACCGAGATTCCAGGCGTTTACGTCATCACGTATCAAGTGGAATATCTGGGTAAAATTCAGACCGCTAAACGCTATGTTTATGTTCTTGAGATTCCCGAAGAAATCATTCCAGCCTTTTATCCGATCAAAAAGGAGGATGAGTTCAATGGTTCGTAAAATATTATTATTTTTGATGATTGTTTTATTGTTTGGTTTAGTGGGGTGCTCAGATCCCACATCAGATGATGTTTCCATTGTTATCCGCGAAGGAATTGATACGATTGAAATCAATCAAACGTATCAAGATCCAGGGGCGAAAGCAAAAGCGTTTGGGTTTATCATATCCTATGAAGTGGTTTCAAACAATGTGGATTCTTCTGTAGTAGGTGTTTATGAAATTCAATATAGCGTAACGTATAAAGAAATCACAAAAACCTGCAAAAGAATCGTTACTGTGGTTGACCAAACAGCGCCAGTCGCTGCTTTAATTGCTGGACTCGATACAATCTCTCGCAATGAAATTTGGATTGATTCAAGTGTGGAGGCGACCGATAATTCAGGAGTTGAACCCACGATTATCATCAGTGGTTCAGTTGATACCACGACGGTTGGCGAATATGTCATTACCTATACCATCTCCGATGAGTCAGGCAATGAAACCATTCTCTATCGTTATGTCAATGTCGTCGATCAAACCGGGAATTTGCATTAGTCAAAGATAAAGAAAAAACCTTGATTCGTTTCAAGGTTTTTTTGATTTATTTGATGATAATGAGTTCTGGTTCATTCATAATGTAGCGGTATGTTTTAGTGACACGGTTCCATAGGATAATTGTAAATGAGAAGTAAAGAATTGATGAAACATAAATAAAGATCATATAGAGATTAATATGCAAAGTTCGGTTGATAAACACGGGTACAACGATTGAAATAATTGATAAACCTATTTGGACTAAAAACAAAGGTGCAAATGAGTATTTTCGTTTTGAAAAATAGAAAAATAACACAAGGGGAACTGAAAATGAGAGGATGACAATAACGAATGATACGATGGTTACCATTTGCAATAATGGTTGAATTGCGTCAGTTGATTGTTGACTTAATCTCAAAAAAAGAAGGGGGTGTATAAATGTCATATAGAATAATTGGATAAAAAATAAAAATACAAAGAATAATTGTAAGAAAGAAATCATTTTAAGGATTTTTTTATCTTCAGGATGGCTTCTTTTAAGTGATAAGAATACGATGATTATAAATAAAATTTTGAGAAAAGAGAAATCAAAATTAGCATAGATTAGTAATAAATGAATGGAATGCATGACATTAATTGTCAGACCGCTGAGATCTTGATAATCAATCAAGGAAGCGTAGTAATGACTATTAAAAACAGTAAAAACAAGGTTAAATAAACCAATCATAACCGTCAGTAAAAATGCATTTCTCGAGATTAAAACGGTTTTACCATTTTCATGATTAAGCGCTTCAGTGGCATGGTTACGCTCATATATCGATAAAAATAGGTATTCAAAAACAATGATAAAACAAGAGAGAAAAATGATTACAATCGTCGCTATTTCCTGGTGAGGGATGTATTGAAGTGCATCCAATGATATGACTAACAGTGCAGAAAGAACACCCACAGATAAAATGGATATGATATTCAAAAATACTGATTTAATGAATGCTTTTGTTGTTTTTTCAATGATGCGATAATTGAAGTAAATACCTTGTCTTCTAGCGTAAATATAATAAAATAAAAAGGTTAAACTAAAAAATAGATTGATATATAGATTGATGGGAAGTCCCGTGATTAAATTGTTTTGGGAATGAACGATTTGCCACAAGTAACTCGCAAGTGCAATCACAATCGTTAATATAAAAAAGGATTTATATAAATTATGAATCGATTTTTCCATTCTTTCATCGGGTGTTTCATATGAAAATCCGACAATGAGGTGATTGATTATCGCAATAAATGAAAAGATGAAAACGCCAAATTCTGCGCCAGCCTCACTGAAATTTGGAAAATGACCAATCAACAGCCACTTAAAAGCAATCGAAAGCATGGCGATAATCGTCCATAGTATCGTAATGCGTTTCTTAATGATTGATAGTTTTGCATCAATTCTTTCATCATTCATTTGAATTTTCCTCCCAAAATAAATCATTCAGTGTTTTATCGAGTTGGTGACAAATCAGCAGACAAAGATTTAAGGAAGGATTGTACTGTCCTTGTTCAATTAGGATAATGGTTTGACGAGAAACACCGATGCGTTTCGCTAAGGTTTCTTGCGAATATCCTTTCGCCACTCTAGAACTTTTCATTTTTAAATTAGTCATCTCAATCACCTACGATAAATATATGATATAAATTACAAAATGTCAACTATATATTACATTGTTTTGAAATATACATTTTTGTTAAGGATTATAAATGTATTATCATTTAATCTAAATTAATTATTAGATTGTCAAATTAATTCAGATATAGTAGAATAATGATTGTATGTATCGATAATATATTTATTAAAGGAGAAAAAAATGAAAAAACTTACACTTATCTTTTCCCTATTCTTACTTTCATTTTCTGTCATTGGTTGTGATTTTTTCGGAACACCCTATGACAAAATGATGAATTCATTTGAAAAAGTAATTGTTGACAAAAACGCTATTGAAATTAATATAATTACGAGCATGGATTTTTTAGTCAATTATCTTGGGATTGAAGATTCAACAACAACGATGACAATGACTTATTTTGTTGAACAAAAAGAAGTATTAGTTTCAACGTCAATGTTTAATCAAGCCGTTGAGTTATACTTTGCTCAAGTTGGCGAAGATTTGTTGACTTATTATATTGATGAAGATCGGTTACATCCGCTAGATACTTCTGAGGTTGAAAATTCAGTTCCAATTGACACAACAATGTTCCATTTGGAAGATTTCACTGGAAAAGCAAGTTGGGAATCCGACTTTGAAGAAACAGAAGAGGGAGTCTTTGTTGTTGAAGTATTACTCGAAGATTTATTTGATGATGAAATGTTTAGCGATATCGAAGCATCATTTACCGCCGCAGGAGCGACGCTTGAGTCACTTGTTGGCAAGAAAGCAATTATTACCGTGAGTTACGATACTAATATTGAAACTTTAACGATGTTGTTTGATATGGAAGCTTTCCCTCTTACAATTTATAATACAACTTACGAATTGAAGATTGATCAAGTAATCGAAATTTCACCCAGTTCAAAAACCCCAATAAATTATAACGATTATCATACCTACCCCGTGGAAAATGTTAATCATATCAATCGTACATATCAGGTCAATGAAAGTTTCGAAGGTGATTTATCTGCTGGCGCCATTGGATATTATAAAATCAACTTACCGGTGGGTCATTATGCTTTTATGGTTCAAGATAACTCTGGCATGTTTAGCGTGCACATATATGATCAAAATATGACATTAATGACGCCTAATTCGAGCAAAATATACGAAATCGAAACTGCAGGTGATTATTATATTAAAGTGGTTTCTAATTCGAACTTTGGCTACTTTGTTATGGCAGTTGTTGGCACGCAATCATAAATTCTTCATGAACGCTAAAACACCGATTAATTCGGTGTTTTTTTAAACATTAAATTGAAGAAATCATTCATATTTAGTATAATATTCTCAGATAGAATGGAGGGGATTCAATTGCATTATAAAACCTATAAATCAATCTTATCCCCTCAAAATGGTATGAATCTCTATTGTGGATGTACCCACGGTTGTATCTATTGTGATTCAAGGAGTAAATGTTACCAAATGGATCATGATTTCGAAGACATTGAGATTAAAGAAAATGCTTGTTTCATCTTAGAATCTCAACTCATCAAAAAGAGAAATAAAGCGATGATATCAACCGGTTCAATGTGCGATCCTTATATCCCTTTAGAAAAGACGATTAAACTGACGCGTTCTTCATTAGAAGTCATCGAAAAACACGGTTTCGGCGTAAGCGTCTTAACGAAAAGTGCCACAGTATTAAACGATTTAGATATCTTAAAACGGATCAATGAAAAAGCTAGAACGGTGATTCAAATGACTTTAACAACCTATGATGAATCCTTATGTCAAATATTAGAACCTTTCGTTTCAACGACGAAAGAACGGTTTGAAGCTTTGAAGGTTTTTAGAGATCATAAAATTCCTTGTGTTGTTTGGTTTGATCCCTTACTCCCTTATATTAATGATACAGAAGAAAATTTAAGAGGCATCTTAAATTACTGTATTGAAGCAGATGTCAAAGGGATTATCTTCTTTGGCATTGGATTAACCTTAAGAGAAGGCAATCGAGAATATTTCTATCAGAAACTCGATGAGCATTTTCCGGGTTTAAGAGTTAAATACGAAAAAACGTATGGCAATAACTACGTCATCATGAGTCCAAACAATGAAAAACTATCAAAGCTCTTCCACGATATTTGTGAAAAGCATCATATCATTCATGAACCCAATCAAGTATTTGCATATCTTCATGAATTTCATGAGAAGAAAGAATATGAACAACTCACGCTATTTTAGATAAGAAAATGTCCAAAGGATGATTCCCTTGGACATTTATTTTTTGAGTGTGACTTCACCGCTATTGAGACGAACTTTCCCTTCTTTGGTTTGAACAATGAGGGCTCCGGACGAATCAATCTCGATGACGAATCCTTCAATGGATTTCTCGCCTTGGTTATAAGTGATTGTCCGGTCTTTGAGGCTAGAATAGGTATTGCAGTAGTGAATATGCGAAAGTGAGTGATGTTGGTACTCTATCAAAGTCTTTTCAAAGGCTTCAATCACGTTTTCGATGATGGACCGAATGTCAAAAGTTTGGTGTGTTTCAATCCATAGCGACGTCGCAATCATTTCTAAATGCGATGGAAATTTGATTGTATTGATATTGATACCAATGCCGATGACAAGGGCTTTGATGGATTGATCTAGGATGCTTTCTGTTAAGATGCCAACCATCTTTTTATCATGAATTACCAAATCATTTGGCCATTTAATCAATAAGTTAGGAAGGTATTGAATTAAAACTTGATGCACTGCTTTTGCGGCCAATAAAGGATATTGTTCTAAAGAATGATAATGAAGATTCGCTTTTAACAAGATACTAAAGAGGGCTTGCGTCGAATCGTCTTCCCAAACTCGTCCTAAACGGCCTTTTCCTGACGTTTGATGATCAGCAATCACACAGGTCTTATCAGGCAAGGCTTGATAATTTTCTTTTAAATAAGTATTGGTTGAATCAACCGCTTTGAAATGAAGAATGTTCATGATTATTTAAGAAAAGAACATGAGGAGTAAGCCAGCAGCGATGGCTGAACCGATGACGCCAGCGACATTGGGTCCCATGGCGTGCATGAGTAAGAAATTGGATGGATCTGATTTTTGGCCTTCGATCTGGACAACGCGAGCCGCCATGGGGACGGCACTGACACCAGCAGCGCCAATCATGGGATTTATCTTACCATGGGTTAATTTGCTCATCAGTTTTCCACCTAAAACCCCAGAAGCGGTGGCGATGGAAAAAGCAAAAAGGCCTAAGGCGATAATCGATAATGTTTCGATTCTTAAGAATGAATCAGCGACGGCGGTTGCGCCGACCGATAATCCTAATAAAATGGTAACGATATAGAGTAATGAATTGCCAGCCGTTTCAACTAAGTTCGGAACAACACCGGATTCTTTAATTAGATTGCCCAGCATCAGCATGCCAATTAAAGGGGCGCTGGTTGGTATGAGTAAAATACAAATTAAGGCCGTGACAATCGGAAATAAAATTCTTTCTCTTTTGGAAACGACTCGGAGTTGTTCCATTTTGATGGAACGTTCTTTTTTGGTCGTAAGTAAGCGAATAATCGGCGGTTGAATAAAAGGAACTAATGCCATGTAAGAATAAGCGGCCAGTGATATCGGACCGAGCAAATCCGGTGCGAGTTGACTGGTCAGTAAGATTGCTGTGGGTCCATCGGCGCCGCCGATGATGCCTATTGAAGCCGCTTCAGGGCCGCTAAAGCCAAGAATAATGGCGCCAATAAAGGTAATGAAGATTCCCACTTGCGCCGCTGCGCCCAATAACATGGATTTAGGGTAAGCGATTAACGGACCGAAATCCGTCGTTGCGCCAATCCCTAAAAAGATCAAACAAGGGTAAATCCCCCATTTAACACCGTAATATAGATAACCTAAAAGACCGCTATATTCAGTGATAAGACCTTCGTCGGTAGTGGTGACTGTTTTAACGAACATGCCACTGCCAGGCAAGTTGACCAAAAGCATGCCAAAAGCGATGGGAATTAATAAATAAGGTTCAAACTTTTTGAAGATGGCTAAATAAAGCATCAATAACGATAATACAATCATTAAAAGGTATTTCCAGCCACCCGTTTGAAAGAAATAAGCAATCCCTGTATTCTCAAAAAACTCGATAATAAATTCAATCATCGGTTTATCCTAAAATAAGCAGATGTTGGTTGAGTTCAACTTTTTGTCCAGGGACGACTAAAAGTTGTAAAATCGTTCCGTCAATCGGAGCGAGGATTTCATTTTCGAGTTTCATGGCTTCTAAAACAAATAATTTTGTTCCCTTCATAACTTTCGATCCCACTTGAACATGGGCTTTTAAAATCGTTCCTTGCATCGGAGCGACGACCGCATGTCCGTTTGATTTTACTTCTTTTGGAACCGTTTCAGTGGTTGAGGACGTGAGGGAACCTTTGATTTCTTCAACGGCTTCTAATTCAACTTCATACATTTTTCCATTGACTTTCACTTTGTATAGTTTCATTTTGTAA
Organism: Caryophanales bacterium UBA5632; assembly: GCA_002421405.1. Classification (GTDB taxonomy): domain Bacteria; phylum Bacillota_I; class Bacilli_A; order Izemoplasmatales; family Hujiaoplasmataceae; genus UBA5603. The sequence goes on from DIJY01000057.1 coordinate 7,895, forward strand.
TCTCCTTTATCGAAATTAAACGAATGTCTTTTTTGATGGTTTCTTGATAATCGATGGAGGCAATTAACGCCGCTACCATCATGTCGGGGTCGGTTATATCTTCAAGTTTGATGGGTTGTATCAAAGATAGAACGGAAGGATTGGTTTTAACTTTTGCTTTTTTTAAGCATGATACCGATAGTGTTAGTATATAGAGAATCGCAAAGACAATCAGAATACTAAAGAGGGACATAATGAGTGCATCGGTCAAAATTGACATCATCGGATATCATCTCCAATCAGCAAATTAAATTCAACGACTTCAGTTGTCGGCGCTGGTTTATATTTTTTCTCAAGAAATTTGACGGCGACAGCTTCAAAGAGCGCAATCGATAAAATATCTTCATCGGTTTTCGCTAAGTCTTTATATTTAGCTTTCAAGCCTTCAAATTCCGGAGCTAAATCATCGGCTGGGCGATGCGTAATGACCAAATCGTTGCCAATGATGCTTTTACGAAAGGTTTCGTCGATGGGCGCCGGCGACAAGCCATACAGCCCTCTCAAGTATTCTTTGACTTCATTGGGAACGACCGAATAGCGTTTACCGGACAAGACGTTCATTACCGCTTGGGTACCGACCATTTGCGATAAAGGTGTAACTAACGGTGGATATCCTAATTCAGCGCGAATTATCGGGACTTCTTTTAAAACCGCTAAATAATGATCCATCGCTTTTTGTTCTTTGAGTTGACTCATTAAATTCGATAGCATTCCGCCAGGAACTTGGTATTTGAGAATGCTAGGATTGGTGGTTAATGCTTTGGGGTTTAAAAGTCCATTTGCTAAATACTTATCTTTGATCACCGTCATTTTAATCGCGGCTTTATCTAACATGTCGATATCAAGCCCGGGATCAAAAGCAGTATTATTTAAAGCGTATACAAAGGCTTCAGTGGACGGTTGTGAGGTTCCCCCTGATAACGGTGATAAAGCGGTGTCAATGATGTCGACACCCGCTTCAATCGCTTTTTGGTAGGTGATTTCCATCATTCCGCCGGTACAGTGCGAATGCAGTTCGATTGGCAAATGGGTATTCGCTTTGAGTCGTGAAATGAGTTCATAAGCATCGAGCGGAAGTAAGACGCCGGCCATATCTTTAATGCATAAGGAATGAGCCCCCATTGCTTCCACTTCTTTAGCGAGATGAACGTAATAATCGACGGTATGAACCGGAGACGTCGTATAACTTAAGGCTATTTGACAATGGCCATGGTATTTGATGGTTGCGT
>DIJY01000118.1 GCA_002421405.1 Caryophanales bacterium UBA5632
TATTGTGGTGGAACATGCAATGAAACCAATTTATCAAGTGAAACAACGACAAACATCGCGATTGCGTGCAAAGCGGATCAATGTTTAGCCAAACCTGGTATGTCTGTCGATGATGGCTTTATGATTGTTAAAAACGTCATGAATCGTGTTATTGCAATCGCAAATTCTCGTCAGTAAGGAATGATAATATGAAAATTGGAATCGCTGGAAGTCTAGAATCAAACGACTGCTTGGTTACCATCAAAGAAAGTGAAACGTTATCAATCAAAGTTCAATCGATTGTCGATGCTTTTTATCACGATCAAATTGTGGCCTTCATTGAATCCGTTTTAGCAGATGTCAATCATGATAAGGTTGATGTGACCGTCATTGATAAAGGTGCATTAAATTACACGATTAAAGCCCGATTATTAACAGCGCTACACCGAATGGAGGTCTCTCATGCATAGAAGTTATCTCTTTATTCCTGGAAATCATCCAGCCATGCTTCAAAACGCTGATATCTTTGGTGCGGATGCCATCATCTTTGATTTAGAAGATGCTGTCAGCATCAATGAAAAAGATTCCGCTAGACAGTTGATTAAAGCCTTTTTTGAAACCCTTCAAAAACCAAAATTCTCAATCTATGTTCGTATCAATGGTTTAAACTCTTCGCTGGGTTCGATTGATCTTAACATGGTGATGAACGAAATTGTTGAAGGCATTGTCTTACCAAAAGCGACTGTCTCCGATATTAAAATGTTATCAAAGTTACTTGATACGTTCGAAAATGCTAGAAGAATCAAGAAAAAAACGGTGATTATTCCCATCATAGAAACCGCAAAAGCCGTTTTTGAAATTGGCCAAATAGCGCAATTACCACGGGTAAGCGCCCTGTTATTAGGCGCAGAAGATTTGACCGGTGATATGGAAATAGAAAGAACAAAACAGGGAATTGAAATTGAATATCCAAGAGCGAAAATTGCCTTTGCTTGTAAAGCCTTCGAGATAGAAGCGATTGATACGCCGTTTACCGATGTAACCGATGATGAAGGGCTTGAAAAAGATGCTTTACATGCTAAAAGTTTGGGGATGAACGCCAAATGTGCGATTCATCCGAATCAAATTGAAATCATCAATAAAACTTTTACACCGACAATGGTTGCGATTGATGAAGCATTAAGAATCGTAAAAGCCGATGAAGAGGCTCAAAAAGTTCATCGCGGCGTTTTTAGCCTTAATGGCAAAATGGTTGATAAACCGGTTGTGGATCGAGCTAAAAAACTATTAATCAAAGCCAAACATTTTGGAATGGTGGAGGATATTGATGAAAAATAACCTTGGCCGTGAAATCTTTGAACAAGTGAAACCTTTCGCTTCTAGCGATGCTTTTAATCAAGAATCGAGACGGCTGATTGCCAAGAAAACCACTGAGGAATCTGTGGTTTTTTTAAAGTCGATTGAAGAAGCATTTGACCTTTTGAAAATAAAAAATGGAATGACGATTTCCTTTCATCATCATTTAAGAAATGGTGATAAAGTCATCAATCTTGTCGCTGAAACATTGAAAAAGCGAGGCATCAAAGATATAACAATTGCTGCTTCATCACTATTTCCAAATAATGCTCCTTTAGTTGATTTAATCAAAGACCAAACCATCACAGGCATTGTGACCAATTATATCAATGGACCAATCGCCAAAGCCATCGGCGAAGGCTATTTAAAAAATCCGCTTATCATGGATACTCATGGCGGAAGAGCCAGGGCAATTGAATCCGGTGATTTAAAAATTGACATCGCTTTTATTGCAACACCAGCGGTTGATCGTTTAGGCAATGGCAGTGGTAAATTCGGTCCGAGTGCTTGCGGAACAATTGGTTATGTCATTCCTGATTTAATGTATGCAAAAAAAGTTGTCTTGATGACTGATTATATGACAGAGCATATCGTTGAACCAGAATTAGCAAGTGAGTACGTTGATTATGTTGTGATGATAGACAAGATTGGGGATTCAGAAGGAATTGTATCTGGAACCACCAAGGTTACCAGAGACCCAGTCGGTCGCAAAATTGCTCGAGACACCGTCAGAGTCCTTGACGCACTTCATCTAATCAAAGATGGATTTTCAATGCAAACAGGGGCAGGTGGTGTTTCGCTCGCCGTCGTAGAATATGTAAAAAACATCATGATTCAATCAGAAATTAAAGCGCGCTTTGCATCGGGAGGCATTACCGGACAATACGTTGACATGCTAGAAAACAATTTAGTTGATACCTTATATGATGTCCAATGTTTTGATTTGAAAGCTGCGAGATCTTATCGTGAAAATCGCCGTCATATCGCGATTTCCGCTTCCGAGTACGGCAATCCATTTGAAATAAAACCCATCGTGAATGACCTCGATTTTGTCATTTTAGGTGCTACTGAAGTTGATCTTGATTTTAATGTCAATGTGACGACGGATTCTTTAGGACAAATCATTGGCGGTTCTGGCGGTCATTCGGATACGGCTCATGGTGCGAAAGTGACAATGATTGTCACCAACTTATTAAAAGCTAGATTACCGATTATTAAAGAGAAAGTGACTTGTGTGACAACACCGGGGGAAGATATCGATATCATCGTCACCGAAAGAGGCATTGCCATCAATCCGTTAAGAACTGATTTGATTGACACTTTGTCAAAAACGAAATTACCCATTGTGACAATTGAAGATCTAATGAAGACTGCTCATCATATTGCGGGTGTCCCCAATCATTACGAGCTTTCGCATCAACCGATTGGGTATGTAAGATACCGAGACGGTTCAATCATTGATACCTTGTATAAAATCAAATAATTAGGAGGATCGTATGATAAAACAAGCCCTTCTTGAGAAAGAAAAACAAAGGATAGAAGTATTTCTATCCAATTTTGACTTAGGATTATCTTATCGTGATGAAACTTATTTTATCGAAGAGGAGAATCAAATTATCGCAACAATATCTCTCGATGGCCATATTATAAAAGGACTTGCGATTGATGAATCTTATCGCGGCTTGAACTTGACAGGTGAACTCGTCAGCGAAGCGATTCGGGTGATGACTTCAAAGGGTCTTTATTCTTATCATGTATTTACCAAATCGATTTATACAGACATCTTTCAATCGTTAGGATTTAGACTTCTCGCCGACACCGGAAAAGTTGCCTTCATGGAAGGCGGCATCGATACCATCGATTCGGTTGTCAATGGCATCAAAAAACGGATTGAAGTCCATTTCGGAATCGAACTATCCAAACACGACATCGGATGTGTGGTTGTTAACTGCAACCCCATGACGTTAGGCCATTATCAACTCATCGAAAAAGCTTCGAAAGAACATGAATTCCTCATCGTTTTTGTCGTTGAAACCGATGAATCTGTCTTTACTTTTAAAGAACGATTCAGTTTGGTGTATCTCGGGCTCAAAGAATTTCATAATATCTTGGTTTTGCCTTCGACATCTTACATTGTATCGAAATCAACGTTTCCATCGTATTTCTTAAAAGAGTTGGATGAACGAGAACGAGAACACGCTAAACTCGATGCTTTAATCTTCATGAACTACTTCATTCCGCTCTTAAATATCAAAAAACGCCACGTAGGCGGTGAAACTGACTTAGTGATGGTTGCATATAATCAAATCTTAAAAGATACGTTAAAAGACCATTTACAGGCCATTGAACGGTTTACAGAGGCAGGTGTTACAATTTCTGCGTCTCTCGTACGAAAACTCATGAAAGAACAAAAATACGATGAAGCATTAAGATATGTTCCGAAAGCCATTCGCCCGTTACTCAAAGGCATTATGATGGAGAAAAAATGACTTTTATCGCCGATGAAATCTTAAGAAACAGAGAACAACGTCATGATTTCATTCGACCGTTTGTGGATCAGGGGCATGTGGCATTATCATTAAAAGCCAACATTCCGGGTGCTGATAAACGGATTTTTGTCGCATACGTTGTGGTTGGATATTATGAAAAATTACTAGCCGATATTGGTTATGCCGAAAAATTTCGGATGGAAGGAGCTGATGGTCCTTCCATTGTCTACATCTTAAAAGATATCGATGCATCGCAATTAAAAGCAAAAATGGTTCATTTAGAAGAAAACGCTTCTTATGGACGACTCGTCGATTTAGATGTCCACGCTGAACATCTAAAATCGATGAATCGATTAACCCCAAGAAAGTGTCTCATTTGTGGAAAAGACGCGTTTGATTGCAGTCGAAATCAAACGCATCCAATCAATGAGGTGCTTGCGAAAGTCAATGAAATCGCATTAGAAGATTCAGTTAAATTGATTGTGAATGCGATTGATCAAGCCATGGCATATGAACTGAATCTTGATCCAAAATTTGGGCTCGTGACTCCATTTTCCATGGGATCTCATACCGATATGGACTATCATACAATGTTGGCGGCAAAACAAGCAATTACGCCTTATTTTGCGATGATGTTTCGCAGTGGATGGGAAACACATTCTTTGTCGCTTTTATTTAAAAAAGCTCGAGAAATCGGTTTGCAAGCTGAAGAGGCCATGCATCAAGCAACCGGTGGCGTCAATTGTTACAAAGGATTGATTTTTAATTTGGGCTTATTTTGTGCCGCAACAGGATTTGCGTTTCAAAAGAAAAGACCGATGGACGATTTATTCGAAATCATTAAGAATATGACTTCTCCGCTGATTCATGATTTTGGAAAAAACATCGATACCGACGGGTTAAAGCTCTATCAAGAAACCGGCATTGGCGGAGCGCGGATGGAAGCCATGCGCGGGATGCCAACGGTTCAAAAAATCAGTACGACTTTAAATGATTTTAAGGATGCAACTTTAACAAAAGCGTTAGTGGAGGCCATCGTGTTATCAGAAGACACCGTTTTAGCGAAACGTGCGAAAAACCCACAAACCATGGCGATGGTTAAAGCGATGTTTAAAACATTGGATGTTCATGATAAAGATCAACTCGAGAAAATGACTTCTTGGTGTATTGCTCAATCCCTTAGCTTTGGCGGAGCCGCCGATATTTTAGTCTCTGCGATTTTTTATCGTTTGATTGATAATCTATGGCATTTCCTAAAATAATTCTTTTTATCTAAAATTTGTGGTATTTTTTGAGTTCATTTGATATAATCAATCATGCCCGGGAAGTAGCTTAGCTTGGTAGAGCGCTTGGATGGGGTCCAAGAGGTCGCAGGTTCAAATCCTGTCTTTCCGACCATTGTGAATTTTGTCGCTTAATTTTTGTTAAGCGACTTTTATTTTTAATTGCAAAATCATTACAAATGCATTAAAATAGGAGTAGTTGTGCAGGCGTCATATAATGGTCATTATGTTTGCTTCCCAAGCAAATCATGGGGGTTCGATTCCCCTCGCTTGCTCCAATAAAACAAATGTTTGATCAAATGGATCAAACTTTTTTTATTGAAAGTTTTTTTTATTTTATACCGTTATTCATTCTTATCTTGAAGAACTTTAGGAGAAGCGATATAATTTTATGTAGTTTAATTTTGATCGTTGGGTGAAATGATGAATATTATTAAAACGGATCATTTAATACTAAGACCTTTTCGAGACAATGATTTTAATGATTTATATGAGTATTTATCTGATCCTGTTGCTGTTCAATATGAGCCTTATCAACCCATGAATCAAGAGGAAGTATTAGAAAGTTTGAAGTGGAGAATTTCAACTGATGAAATGATTGCGGTTGAACTCATGTCTGAAAGTAAATTAATCGGTAATATTTATTTAGGACAACGCGATGATAATACAATAGAATTGGGCTATGTGTTCAATTTGAAATATGCGAGAAAAGGGTATGCATATCAGGCATGTCAAACGTTAATTCAAGAGGCCTTTCATCGCGGAATACAAAGAATTTTAGCTGAATGTGATCCTGAAAACATCGCTTCGTGGAAGTTGCTCGAAAAGCTAGGTTTTAAAAAAGAAGCGCACTTAATAAAAAACATCTTTTTTTGGAAAGATGAACAAGGTCTTCCGATTTGGAAAGATACTTACATCTATTCTTTAATAAATATTGATTAATGAAACGGATGATGTACTAATAATGTATAATATAGGTATATGTGGGGTGAAATCATGAAAGAGATCAATTTAGAAACATGGAATCGAAAAGAACATTTTAAATTTTTCAGTCAAATCGTTTTCCCATTTTATTCAATTGCGACAACCATCGACGTATCGAAATATTATCAATACGTCAAAACTCGTAATATCTCATTTTATTATGGCATGATTTACCTTTGTGCGAAAGTTATGAATCAAATCGATGCATTTAAATACCGAATTCGTGAAGGAAAGGTCTATTTAATCGACGAATTAATCCCATCATTTACTGATTTAAAAGCCGGTTCTGAACTATTCCAAATAACCAACGTCATGTTAACTGATACGATGTCATCCTTCAATGAAACTTGTAAAAAAGCAGTTTCGCAACAAAAACATTATTTTCCATCGCCTGAAGATGAGCAAAAGGACCATTATATCTATTTTTCTAGTGTTCCGTGGATATCATTTACATCCGTCACCCATGAAATGGACATTAACAAAGATGATTCTATTCCAAGAATCACGTTTGGAAAATACAATAAATCAAATAATATCTATACAATGCCTATTTCATTGCAATGTAATCATCGGTTAATTGATGGGTTGCATATCGGTCAATTTATCAAAGCCCTTGAAGCCGTCTTGAAAGACCTTGAATAAATGAAAAAAACGTGAGAATGTATCATTCTGACGTTTTTTATTTTGTGATTTCATTGATGATTGCTTCAACGGAATGCGTCGCTATTTCAAGCGACAAAGTGGGTGTTGTGGGTTGATTGATTTGATGATTTAATCGCGGTATATGGATGAATCCTACTTTTACTGGTAAATTCCTTGTTTTTAGTTCATGCATGGAACAATAAAAAGCTTGGTTACATATATATTGTCCTGCTGATTCGCTCACTTCAATCGGATATTTTTGTGCGATTAAGTTTAAGACAAGTGTATCAATATCGATATTAGTAAGATACTCATCGGGACCATTTTCAAATATTTTTTGATTGAACTTGATGTTTCCTTCGTTATCGGGAATCGAAGCATTCATTAAATTGATGGCTCTTCGTTCAAGATTGATATTATGTCGGCCACCAGCTTCACCGAGATGGATTATTATATCTGGAGAGTACCGATCAATAAAAAGCGAGTATCGGTAATTGTTATAAACCACCGGTAAAACCAATTTGATAACTTGGATACCTTTTAATTCATTCGGTAATTGGTTTAAAACATCGAGTGATGCATTTTCAGTTTGCTGATTGAATGGCTCAAATGCCGTGATAAGAAGTTTTAATTGTTCAGATTTTTTATATACCATTGATCGACAACCTCATCCTTTAACGGTCTTGAGAAGTAATATCCTTGAGCATAATCACAACCATACTCTTGTAATAATTTCATCGTTGTTTCATCCTCAACTCCTTCAGTGACAACTTTAAAGCCCAAATCATGAGCTAAATTGATGGTCGATTTTACAATCTGTTGCGTCGATTTATTGATATCCATTTTACTCATGAAGAAGCGATCAATTTTGACAATATCAATAGGAAATTGACTTAAATATGCCAATGATGAATAGCCAACACCATAATCATCAATGGCGATAGTGTGCCCTTTTATTCTAAGATTTGTTAGGATTGATTTGATTTCTTCAGGATTTGTCATTAACATCGATTCAGTGATTTCAAACTCAATATCCGATGACGAAATATGAAATTGATCGACGGTTGCATTCGTTCGGGTTTCGAACTGAGGATCAAGTAAGTTTTTCGCTGAGATGTTTATAGAGATGGGAACTCGAAGATTCAATTTAAAAAAATGTTCAACTTTCCTTAAGGCCGTTTTTAAAACCCAATCGGTCAAGGTATTTATGAGTTGCGTTTGTTCAATGAGTGGGATGAAACTATCAGGCATGATGAGCCCACGCGTAGGATGTTGCCAGCGAATGAGCGCTTCAAGCCCAATCGGTTTCAGAGTTTTTAAATCGATTTTAGGTTGATAATCTAAATAGAGTTGATTCGAGGTCAATGCATCATTGAAAGCCCCTAATAATTCGAAATCATTTTTACGTTTTGACATTGAATCTTCAAACACCACATAAGATAAGTTCTTTTTTTGAGCTATTCTTGCTGACATATCTGAGTTTATGAAAGTTGTTAGATTTGCACATATTCGAGGATTTTTTGCAATTGAAAAACCGATTGCAAAATCAACATAAAGTGGAATATCATCGATAATCAAGGGTTGCTTTAAAATGCTACTGATTTTATTAATATCAGATTGAACTGTCGAGTAAGGAAAGATAATCCAAAATTTATTTGAATCCGCAAAAACAATTGCGGTATATGAATCTAGTTTGGAAATAAGGTTGTCATAGAGGGTCATCAAAACCTTATTATAGGTATCTGACCCTAAAATATCGATGATATTATGATGATTATTTATGAGTGCCGTGATAACGGTTTGCGGTGAATTCGATAAAGACTCTTTAAGAGACGATAGACTATTTTTATTTGGGATGTTTGTTTCATTGTTTTTTGATAGAAGCGATTGAATCGTCTTGTTATTTTTTCTCAAAAGGTCAGATTGATAACCGCTGAAACTTCCTAAGATAACATATATTATTAAACGAAAGACCCAGTTGTACCATAATTGCTGTTCGCCTGTCATGACGTCAATTGGCATCAAAGGTCCAAGCATGATGCCCGCAATCAGTCCCACCGATAGTCCAAATCCACTTCCCAAAGTGATGCCCGCAAAAACAATCGGGAAATACATGGTATGTGAAAAGACATACTTAATACCGCCTGTTTTATATATCAACAGGTAGATTAGTGGCAGTGATGCCAAATCAAGAATGACATAAAACATTTTACAATGGATTTTGATATAAGTAATGATTCTTTTCAAGACGGTCGTTTGGATATCTTCCATAATATACCTCCCTTTGAAATATAAGATTACAACACAATTATACTCACTTTCGTATCGATGTACAACAGTGAAGGCAAATATGAGTAAATTATACTAGAATAATAATGTTTAGGACCCATATGTTGCTTTTTTATATCAAAAATGCATAAAATACGATATAATTATTTTATAGGACGCATACAAAAGGATTTGATGTTATGCAATTTGCAATTGTATTAGGATTTGATAAAATTAAACAGATCGATGAAGCTGTCGATAAAATCGGAAAAGAAGTCAATCCTTTTTTTGTTGATTCGGGATATTTTCCGCATGTGACTTTGATAATTTATGAAGCTGATAATGTGGATTCGGTGAAGAAGTTTTACACCATTCGCCCGTTTCGTTTATCAATTAAGACAAAAGGAATTAGTGGATTCAGTGCGGATAAATCAACGGTGTTCATTGATGTTGAAAAGGATAAAGATTTATTAAAAATGCATGATAAATATTTGAGAATTACCGATATCGAATTGAATGAATTTTCAAAGACTGAAAATTATCATCCTCACATTACGCTCGCAACGGATTTAACAGAGGATGAATATTTGAAAGCAAAAGAAATTGCTGAATCCATCAAAGTACCAAAATCAATCCAACCAACGCATGTTTCTTTAATTGACGCTACTGCGAAGCCTTATAAGGTCATCGGTACGGTCGTTATTCGATAAGGAGGATTCTTTATGAAAATCACAAATATGAGTCAAGTTACAACAAAACTTGGCGATAAAGGTTATTCATCTAATTACGTGCAAGAAAAATTTAGAAAAGATAATATTCTTTTTGATGTGTTAGGAACCAATGATGAATTGTCAAGTTGGTTAGGATTAACCTATCACTATTCACAATATGAACCGATTCTAAAGTTTCAAGCGGCATTGCAGTCGATGAATACGCTCATAGCGACCAATCCTGATGCCGATCATCCCAATGCGAAATTAACTCAAACATTTAATGAAACATCATTGAAGTTTTTAGAAGATGAAGAACAACGGCTGTTATTAGTAAAACCGATAGAAGCAAGGTTTGTGCTCCCTGGAAGTGAAGCTTCTTTGACAGGAGCGTATTTTGATATGTCAAGGTCAGTTTGTCGCCGCGCCGAGCGTAAAATTGTTAAATTTATTGCAGAAACAAAACGCGAAGATTTATGGCTTGCGCTCAAATATATCAATCGCTTAAGTGATTTGCTTTTTGTTTTAGCTAGAACCCAATAAATTATTAATTCAGGATACATTTTTCTTGAAATGTAATCAAAATATAGTATAATAGTTTATGCGTGTGGAGCTATAGCTCAGCGGGAGAGCATCTGCTTGACGTGCAGAGGGTCGTGGGTTCAATCCCCTCTGGCTCCACCATGTAAGCGGTTTTCATAGGTTTTACCTATGATTTAGGTGTCATTCTTAGGAGGAATGGCACCTTTTTTTATTGTCACTAACTATTAGGTTGATATTAATAATCGAAATCTGTGTCAAAATCTGTGTCA
>DIJY01000095.1 GCA_002421405.1 Caryophanales bacterium UBA5632
AGTGCGATATCACCTTGTTGCTTGGAGAGGGCACTGACGCCCACTATATCGCCGATTTCAAGGATTTTTCCCGTGACTGATGATTCGCCAATCAATAATGAAATAACGTCGTAGTCGAGCATTTGGGCCCATGCGACACAAAGACCGTATTGATGATTATTCTTGGAAAGTGCTAAGATGTTACAGCCCATATTAAATGCGTGCAATGACATTCAATCACCTCATTTTATTGATTCAATCCTATTATAACTTAATTGATTAATTGAGTAAATGCATCGTCTATTATAAAAATAATTAAAATATTTAAAATAGGTATTGTGTTTTACACACTACAATGGTATTCTATTAGTGTGCATGACACAGTATGGGGGATGAAATGATGAATTCTCAATTTAAAAAGGGTATTATCGAGATGTGTGTGATTGCTGTTGTCGCTCAAAAGGATATGTATGGTTTTGAAGTAATCGATACAATGGCAAAAGCCATTGACGTCAATGAAAATACCGTATATCCTATTTTAAGACGACTCACAGATCAAGGATATTTTGAAACGTATCTTGAATCTACATCACAAGGCGCACCCCGAAAGTACTTTAAAATTACTAAAACAGGTATCAAAAAAATGGAAGAATACCGTCATGAGTGGACTGAGTTTCTCTCGGGGGTATACAAAATTATGGGAGGACAAATAGAATGAAAAAGGATTATCTAAATGATTTAAGAAAAATACTAAACACATTTGAAATGTCAAAATCAGAGCGCGATGATATTATCAATGATTACGCAGCGATGTATGATGATGGATTAGAAAAAGGAATGGAAGAACAAGCGATTATTGAAATGCTTGGAACTCCAGAAAAAGCTGCCAAAGCTTTAAGCGATGAGTATAGACATATTCAAAAACGGCATATCGGTGGAAGACTCATTGCATTAATGCCTTTTCTATCACTCATTACCTTTTTCATCTTAGGATTTTATTTTGATAAATGGCATCCTGGGTGGTTGGTCTTCTTATCGATTCCAATGACAGCGATTATCGTTGAAGCTTTTAATAAACCGTCAAAGCAATTTTTGACCGCCTTAAGTCCATTTGTTGCGACTGTCGTATATTTAGGAATTGGATTTGGATTTAAAATATGGCATCCTACTTGGCTTATTTTCTTAATCATACCGATATTAGGAATTGTGAATTCTTACCGTTCTTATGATGAAATTGATGATCACAAAGATATTTTAAGCCAACTAACCGCTTTGTCTGTTTTCGTGGCAATCGTCGTTTACGTTTTACTCGGAACCTACGCTGAATTATGGAATCCTGGATGGCTAATCTTTTTAATCATACCCATTCTCGGGATTTTATCTGAAAAGAATAAAATGAAAAAAATACTATTCATTTCATCAATTTTAATTGCCGTCGCATTTTATTTATTCGTCGGTTACCGCTTCGGAAATTGGTGGTATGGAGCGTTAGGATTTCTTCTTCCAATTGGATTAGGTATCTTAACCAATGATATTAAGTTCTCATTCGGAAAAGGAAGTATTTGGGTTAAATTAACTGTGATTCTGGCAGTGACTCTCTATTTTTCAACTGGCATTTTATGGAACACATGGGGATTTATGTGGATGATATTCTTGTTGATCCCGATGATTGCGATTTTATCTCACGGGCCAAAGAAACATTATCTCGTTGCATTAAGTCCTTTTATTGCGACCATTATATTCTTTAGTTTAGGCTATTTCTTTGGATTATGGGAAATATCTTGGATGGCATTTCTAATGATTCCTATCTTTGGAATCTTAACAAAAAATTAAATATTTGCTGATTGACAACCGTCCATTTGGATGGTTGTTTTTTTAAGGATCATTACTTGTAGTCGTTAACAAAAAGTGATATAATTTATATACTAATTTCGTGGAGGAAAAGGATGAAATCGGTCAATACAATCAATGACTTAAAACGAGCATACGATCACGACCGGAACCTTTATGCTTTTCGCCACGCTCGTAAAATTTCAATTCAAAATGAAATACAAAATCATCTTGAAAATGCCTTTGAGATGCGATTGTATTCAATCGAATTTCTCTTGGGAATCGGTAAGATTGCAACAGCGAGAAATCTTTTAAATGGATTAAAAACTCAATTAAATTCGATAACAAATCAGCGGATAATTGCTAGATATTATCATACATCAGGCCTTCTTTCTTATTACAATAATCACATCATTGAAGCACTAGAGAGTTTTGAAACTTCAATGAATTTGTCAAATTCAGTCAACGATTTATTGCAGTGGGAAAATACCAAAATATGGCGTGAAATAGCGTTAATACATTTTTATGAACCAGCGGGACTCGATCACATGCAAGCGATGATTTTTGCCTTGAATAATCATCCGTCATGGGAAAAATCGATGCTTTGTGCGCACTTTGTTATGGGAGCATACCGTTTAAAAAAGACGATTTCAAGCGAACAGTTCATTTTGCTTGATGCCATGATTGATCAGTCATTTATGGGACCTTATGTCATGTATCTTATTGGCCTCATTTTTCTCAATCGTTTTAACGATAATGAAATTCACCAGGTGATTGATAAGGTTGTCCAACTTAGTTTGAAGACCCAAGGAATCAAAGGCGATTACCGAATGATTGATGAGTTTGTTAAAAAGTTTCCTTATGTTTTAGAGATTCATGATGCCAAATTTGCTAAATGGTATGAAACCTATATAAACCCAATCATTGAATTTGTGAACAAAGATCAAGCTTCACTATTTTCAAATGTTCCTGATGAACCAAAAGTATCGATTACGAGTTGTTTGAACTGTGATAATCGTTGCTGTTATGACGGAGTTTACGTTACTTACTCAGAAGAAGCCAAAATCAAAGCGCACATTCAAAAATATCCTGATGATTTTAAAGAAGTACCCGATCAATTTCTTGAAGATGGTGAATGGGAGTTTTTATTTGGCGGAAAGAGAACGAAAAGAGTTTTTCATGAATATTTGCGTGAAGATTATCCTGCGCATTTTGAAAAAACAATTTGTATTTTTGCATTAAAGGATGGCAGTTGTTCCTTACAACGTTCAGCAATTAAGCACCATATGCATCCATGGAGTATAAAGCCAGAACTTTGTTGGAAGTTTCCTTTAATTGGCTTATTCAATGAAGATGCATTGAATCATCCTCACTATTTTGGCGAAAAAGATCCCCATTATTATGATGAACATCAGCCCGGATATCTTTCTTTCCTTCCTTGTTCAAAAGTAACCGATGAAGGTATTTCGTGGAAACAAATGTATCGCAATGAATTACAATATTATCTTGCTAAAATTCAGAAAACTAAATAACAGAGAGAAGGATTACAATGAGTGAAGTCGCATATTTAAATAAAAAACCAACAATATCACAAACGGCAAAAATATTCCCCGGTGCAGTATTAACGGGTGATGTAACGTTAAAAGATCATGTCAGCGTTTGGTACAATGCTGTCATTCGTGGGGATATGTCTTTTGTGATGATTGGCGAGTCAACCAATATCCAAGACCTCGCAATCATTCATACGAATACGAACCGCCCGACAGTCATTGGAAAAAACGTAACCATCGGCCATGGTGCGATTATTCATGCTTGCACCATTGGGAATGACTGTCTCATTGGTATGGGAAGTATTATTTTGGATGAAGCAGTCATTGGCGACGGAGCCATGATTGGTGCAGGAACCATCGTCCCTCCCAAAAAAGTAATTCCTGCAAAAATGCTTGCTTACGGTAATCCAATGATGATAACAAGACAACTTTCAAAAGAGGAACTCGAATCAAATAAGAATAATGCAAAACATTATGTTGAAATGATGAACAATTATTTTTCTGAACAATAATCTAAAGATATTTATTGTAGATTAAAGTCGTTTTAATGATTCTTTCAATAAATATATCGCTGTTAAGAACAATGTTATAGTATAATAAAACTGAGGAGGGTTATGCCGATGAATATAGATTTAATTAGAGAATCTAGAATTATAGACGAACGTGAAATATTTTGCCGAATCCAAATTTCATACTCTGAGCTTGGAAAAGTGTTGCGAATCGCGAGTGGAATGACAGCGACCGCGGGGGTCGATGGAATAATCGGAATCAATGACAATACACTAGTCTGTTATGAACTAACCCTGTTTCATGGAAAACCAGAGCGTGAAGTCTTTCGATTACCTTTTGACAAAATCATCTCGTTTGAATTGAAAAAAGGGATTTTTGGTTTGAGTCATGTCTTATTTGTTCAAACTGAAAAAAGACGATACAAACTAGTGGCTACTCTAGGTAAAAAAGCACAAATGGATTTGATTTACAATACATTGACGAATGAAAAAAACAAAAAATAAGGACTAAAAAATGATTTCGATCGACTTTGAAGCATTAGAAAACAAGGGATTATACAAATTATTAATCGGAAGTGTTGTCCCTAGGCCCATTGCCTTTGTGACCAGTGTTTCACATGCCGGTGTTTTGAATGGCGCGCCATTCAGTTATTTTAGTGTTGTTTCTTCAGAGCCACCGCTTTTATCGATTTCAAT
>DIJY01000108.1:0-5818 GCA_002421405.1 Caryophanales bacterium UBA5632
ATGGTAGCCAGTTGCCGTTATCTTTTATAGAGATGATAGTTTTTTACATACTGACGAATTTTACAATTTAATCATTCGCAATTATGCAAAGCCAAAATCAGAGTAATCTGATGACGGAAAACTATAGGGTCTTTAATAAGACAGCCAGTTGCCATCATCTGCTCGAATTGGCTTTTTTTATTTCTTTCAAAAGGAAATAATAAAAATAGATTTCAAAAATAGAAGAATCGGAGGATTCAAATTATGTTTAAGAAAATGTTTGCAGTTTTAGTAATAGCTTTATTATTAAGTGGTACCGTTTTAGCATTCTCATATTGGGATAATTTACAACAACAACAAGCCGAAGAACTCAACATTGGTAATGGTGTCACGCTTGAATTAGCAGCAGTCGCAGTAGCTCCAGTCGGAAAAGTATTAGTTCCAACCGGTGTTGTGATGAAAGCCAACGATGTTGCTTCAATCGTGTTAACTTATAATGTTAAATTAGATGAAGCAGCTTTAACCGCTCTTGATCTTGATGTTATTGCTTCAAATATCGAAATTGGTGGTTTAACTGACAATGCTGCCCTTGTAAATATCGATATTTCCTTAGCCGCATCAACCGTTAATGCGTCAAATGTTTTAGTCACCGTCACCGTAACATTGACTGAACCAGCGACAGTACTCATCTATGATGCTATCAAAAATCAACCAATTACCTTTGATTTAACATTCACAGCTTCCATCGCTTAATTAGAAACAATCCATCATTAATCATAGTTTCTTTTAACCATTTTTAAAAATCGAAGTCAACCGAGAAGGACTCATTCTTTCTCGGTTGAACCCTTGGTGAATGTCTTGGAAAAAGTAAAAGTCAAACATAAATTACTTTTAAATAAAAAAGTAATGGGACCCCTCAAATTTGTCATAAGTATTATCATAATTATGGTCATTGGTTATGTTATTTTTAACTATGTTCCATTTATTGCGAAGTATGATCATTATGTCATTGCCACCAATAGTATGGAACCGGTTATCAATGTGGGTGATATTGTCATCATTAACAGTGATGTAGAACTTGAAGCCTTAGAAGTGGGACAAATCATTGCTTTCTATGCTGACATTCGTGGGGATGGAAAGAAAGTGGTTGTTGTTCACTATCTTTACTCAATCACCACCAACGATGGCGTCAATACATATAGAACCAAGCCAGAAATTAGTGATAATGTTGATCCATGGACCTTGGTTGACTCTGATATTGTTGGAATACATGTGGCTTCCATACCCAAAATCGGTCCCTTTATTTTGTTTGCACAATCAACCATCGGTCGCATTGTCATTCTTGTCGATGTGGTTGTTATATACATTATTTTATCTTTCTTTCCAAGTTCTAACAAATCAAAAAAAACAACCAATCAAATCGATAAAGTTGATCAAAAAACCGAAGAAGAATTATAATTCTTTGGTTCTCTTTTTATGGTGAAACAAAATTTGCTTGGTTTTATCCATTAATTTTAGTCGAAGGGAGCGAATAACATGTTCAAAAGACAATTAGTTATGAAAATTACGATGTTAGTTGTTTTGTTAATTTGTTTTTCGTCTGCCTTGATGATTGGGTATGCTTACTGGGATATAAGAACAAATACACAAACAAATACCTTAAGCATTGGTGATTGGGGTATCGCTATTACATCCCCGCAAGAATTTTACGATTTTGCGACTAAAACCGACAGTGTCGCAACCGATCGTTACTATCTCTTTAATGATATTGATTTTACGGGATTCAATTGGACCTATAACAGTACGAATAATGCTGTTACCTTTCGAGGGACGCTCGATGGTAACGGAAAAACCCTCAGGAATCTAACCTTATATAATAACGTAAATTCTTATCTCTACTTTGGCATTTTTCCGAGAATGCAAGGGGGGGCCGTCTATAACTTAACCTTAGAGAATGTGGACCTAAGTTTAGGATCAACTGCACTGGGTGGTACTTCCTTACAGTCAGGTTTGATTACCGGCAATGCGTATGGACTCACCAACACGATTTCAAATATTACGATTATTAACGCTGGCATTCGCGCTACAAGTTCAAATGGAGCTGGTGGATTAGTTGGGAGCATTACAACCTCATCAACGATCGTGAACATTGATAATATAAAAGCGACCAATTTAAAAGTTTTTAATAAGAGTTCTTACACGGGTGGATTGGTTGGTATCATTGATACCAGTGGGGCTCAAGTCAATATCAGCGACATTGATATTCAAGGCGAAGTCTATTCTTATTCAACATCATCTTATACAGGAGGTCTCGTTGGAAGAATCGCTAGCGGTGGAAAATTAAGTGCATCAAGAGCGATTGTCGAGATGACTTCACAAAATACCCTTGAGACCAATGGTACTTATTATTTAAAATATTCGAATCGTTACCTCGGAGGATTTATTGGACAAAATCAATCTACGAGTGCTAATGTGATGTTAAACAATGTATTCTTTACGGGGAGTCTATTCCCAAATGCGAATAATTACCGTGATTACGTGGGAACCGCTATCGGTGCATCGGGTGGATCGATATCAATGACGAATGCTTATTACTCGATGGTGGCGTTTAGATCTTCATCCGGAACGGTCATTTATACGCCTGATAGAACGCTTCGAGGGATCAATGCTGAATTGGTTAATGCATCGACGTTGCCGGACGCTCCTTGGTGGAACACTTTTAGTACTGAATTTTATAGTGCAAATAACTTGTGGAATCAAGATATAACGGGCAGACTGTATTTAAGTAGATAACCATAAGTTAAAAATAGAGCCATCAATTCATCATCAAATATAAATCAAACCACGCTGGAATCCAGGGTGGTTTTTTATGTTCATTATCATGAGGAAAATCACACACAAAATTTTTGAAAATATTTTATCAAATATCTTGCATTATCTAAAAATTATGTTATATTATTAATATCAAAGACAAAGCCGTACTGATGCATTTATGATCATGTATGAATGCTTGGTTTGATAAAGCTAAACCCGGAGCAATCCGGCGACAGAAAACTATAGGGTCCCTCAGGGATTGCCAGTTGCCGTTCTAAACATTTGTATAATAGGAGTGATCACAATGCGACCGTTATGGGTGTCTTTTTTTGTTTTCTTTGGCGTTCTTTTTGGAACGTATCTAGTCTATCAAAACTGGCTAAAAAATGATTCAAATTTACAATATGTTGATAATATCGCCTTCTCACATGCGACTAAAATCTTAAAATTGTCAGCTCCCTCTGGCAAGAGATTAGTTCCGGAAGGCGCAGTACTTGGCGTAAATGATATTGATCATGTCGAGTACACATTCAGTGTCGATATTGAAGAGGGACATATACTTGAAGTGCAAGCGTCCAACGTGACTTTTAAAAATGCAAGTGAAAGTTTCTACAATATCGATGGAATGTTATTATTTAATTATGAAATCGAAATGACAAATAACAATGAAGCAATCGTAACAGTTACTGTTAGTTTAAAAATGCCTGCCAATGAAGTTGAACATGCAATGATTCAAGGAAGCAGTGTTTCTTTCCAACTGTTTTTTAATCAAGAACCATCCATATAAATCACGATCAACCATCGAAGTCTTTTTTCTATTAAGTGAAGTAGATTTATAAATAAACACTTCATCATTAACGGAATTCAAAACGCTCTAATTTGAGCGTTTTTTTATGCAAATAAAATCCAAATAATCTAAATGAATCAATAAGAAAGTCATGTCCTTTTTTTGTGATAAAAATAGACAACGAATGAAATGTATGTTAGAAATCAGATAAATAGTTTGAAAATTATTATAATCTTCGATTTGTTCAAATTCAGTTCATAAATGCTTAGTATAATAAGCCTATCACAAATAAGAGGAGAATTACGTATGTTAAAATTAGTTAGTGTTCATAAAGATTATCATGTCGGTGATACTGTCACTCAGGCTCTCACCGACATCAATTTAGAATTTCGTACCAATGAATTCGTTTCCGTTCTTGGCCAATCAGGTTGCGGAAAAACCACATTACTGAATCTCATTGGCGGTTTAGACCACTATACCAGTGGTGATCTATTCATCAATGGACAATCAACCAAAGAATTTAAGGATAACGACTGGGATTCATACCGAAATTCCACCATTGGTTTTGTTTTTCAAAGTTATAATTTGATTCCCCACCTTTCGGTGCTCGACAATGTTGAAATTGCCTTAACCTTATCGGGAGTCCCAGCAGCGGAACGTATGGCACGAGCGAAAAAAGTGCTCATCGAAGTCGGTTTAAAGGACCAGATGCATAAACGTCCCAACCAATTATCCGGCGGCCAAGCCCAAAGGGTCGCGATTGCCAGAGCCCTGGTCAATGATCCTAAAATAGTCTTAGCCGATGAACCCACTGGCGCGATTGATTCAAAAACCAGTATCCAGATCATGGAACTGATTAAAAAGATTAGTAAAGACCGCCTTGTCATCATGGTGACCCATAATGAAGAACTCGCGAATGCCTACAGTGACCGAATTATCCGGTTGCTCGATGGTCAAGTGATTGAAGATAGTGAACCTTATAAAAACCGTTCAATCGAAACCATCGTTGAAGAAAAGCAAAAGAAGACTTCGATGTCTTACCGGACCGCTCTTAAATCAAGTTTTAAGAATCTCATCAGTAAGAAAGCCCGGACCATCATCACTGCGATTGCCGGCAGTATCGGAATCATCGGCATCGCATTAGTCCTTGCCATCTCCAATGGAATGACTTCTTATGTGAATGAGATGCAAAGTGATACGTTAGCTGGATTTCCCATTTCCATCAATCAATCCGTATCCGCAACCTCTGCCATGCTCTCAGAACCCAGAACACGCATGAGTGAAGTGACGGGAAGCCTCATCAATATCAATGACTTTCCAACCGATGAAACCATTGTATCTTATGATTCGAGTGCAGATACCACCAATCATACCAACCTCATCACGGATGAATATCTTGCTTATGTCGCAGCTACGGATCCAACGCTCTATAATTCGATTTCTTATTCCCGTGCAGTCGCATTAAATTTAATCGCTGAAACTGAAAATGGCGGTTATCGCTTAGTTGAAACCAGCACCACCTCGGGTGGAATGGCGCAATACTTCGCACCGAGCTACTTCAATGAAATGCCCAATAGTCGGACCTTCATCGAATCGCAATACGATTTATTAGGAACCGGCAGCAAATACCCTGAAACTGCGCAAGAAATTGTCTTAGTCGTCGATAAACAAAACCGTGTTGATGTGAGTTTACTCGCTGAATTTGGCATCACGGTTCAAGATGAATATACTTTCGATGACTTGTTAGGCCTCGCTTTCACCATCATTCCGAATAATGATTATTATGTATCGAATGGAAGTATCTATTCACCGGGTACGGATTATGAAACCATGAGTCAAAGTCCAGATGCCATTACGATTACCATCGTCGGCATCTTAAGGGTGAAAGAAACATCCTCCAGTGAACTTTTGACGACAGGCATCGGTTATACAACGATGCTGACAGATTTGATTTTAGAGAACGCCGCTGAATCCTNNCGACATCGTTTTAGCCCAAGCAGCGAGTCCAACCATCAACGTCTTAACCGGAACGTCCTTTAATACGTATACGACGTATGAATCTATCATGAAAAAACTCGGTGGCGATTCAACCCCGACCGGCATTCAAATTTATCCTGTTTCTTTCGATACCAAAGAAATCATAAAAACCTACTTAGATGCCTATAATGCGCCTTTAGCAGAAGTTGATAAAGTCCTGTACACCGACTTAGCTGAAACTATCTCTGGCACGATTTCGTC
>DIJY01000108.1:5920-7024 GCA_002421405.1 Caryophanales bacterium UBA5632
ATCGGTGCTCGCAAGAAAGATATCTCTCGCATCTTCAATGCTGAGACGATTATTATTGGTTTTACGGCCGGTGTATTTGGCATCTTGATGACCTTGCTCATCAATATCCCCTTAAATCTCGTCATCCAAAAATTAATCGGCGTCGCTAATTTCTCAGCACTTCCAATCTATAGCGCCGTCGTTCTCATTGTGATAAGTGTTGGTTTAACCTTCATAGCCGGTCTCATTCCAAGTAAAATTGCGGCGAAAAAAGACCCGGTTGTCGCCTTAAGAACTGAATAATCGATTAATATTGATGCAAATTGAGTTATAATAAAAGTAATGATTGAAAATCACGGATAACGGAGGGATAAAAGATGTTTAAAATATTAGTTGCTGAAGATGATCCTTTTATCCGTAAACTGATAACTCTCCATCTGTCGCAAAACGGTTATGAGGTTGTTGCGACAGTGGATGGTATCTCAGCGTTTGAAGCTTATACAAAAGCCCATTTCGACCTTTTAGTCACGGACGTATTAATGCCCAGAATGTCTGGGACAGAGCTCGCGACTAAAATTAGGTCACTGGATAAAGATATCCCGATTTTGATTCTCACCGCACTAGAATCCTATGAAGATAAAGAATTAGGATTTCAAAGTGGAACTGATGATTATATGGTCAAGCCCATTGAGATGAAAGAACTGGTACTAAGAATTAAAGCCTTATTACGGAGATACAAGATTACCAGTGAAAATAAGATTGAATATAAAAGTCTTTCACTCAATTACCTCACCAATGGCGTGATGGTCGCTGGTGAAGCAATCGAATTCACCAAAAAAGAGTTTTTATTGTTGTATAAACTCGTTTCGAACCCAGGGATTATCTTCACAAGAAATCAACTTCTCGATGAAATCTGGGGGTTCGATTCCGAAAGTTTGGACCGAACCGTCGATACCCATATCAAACGAATTAGGGAAAAACTGATCTGTGAAGACGTTGACCTCGTCACCGTCCGCGGTATTGGCTATAAGGCGGTGTTAAAATGAGAAGAATATCAACGAAAATCATCGGTACTTTAATGCTTGTCTTCTTTTTCATCTCAACGATTGTTCGAATTCTCATTGT
>DIJY01000018.1 GCA_002421405.1 Caryophanales bacterium UBA5632
CCATATCCAGGATGAATGGCATTACATCCAGTAGAAATAGCTGCGCTTAGAACATTATTATAATTCAAATAAGAATCTTTACTCATTTCTTTTCCGATGCAAATCGCTTCATCAGCAATCTTAACATGTAAAGAATTTTTATCTGCGAGGGAGTATACTGCAACTGTTGGAATGCCAAGTTCTTTACATGCGCGAATGATACGAACGGCGATTTCGCCGCGGTTCGCAACTAAAATCTTATTCGCCACGACTTTCACCAGTATGAATGGTGATCAAGACTTGATCATAACCGACAACCTGTCCGTTTTTGACATCAATCCGTTCAACAATACCGCTGACGGGACAAGTAATCTCATTCATGATTTTCATCGCTTCGACAATACAAACAGTTTCGCCTTTTTTAACCGGTTGTCCCACCGATACAAAAGGGTCGCCATTGGGGGTCGAGGAAGCGTAATAAGTCCCGACCAGCGGTGACTTGATGGGAATGCAGATATGACTAGACGATTCTTGAATTGGTTGCGATGGAACATTTAAGGGGTGTGAAACCGTCCCTTGAGATTGAAGACTGTGTGACTGTATCGGTTGACCATTTGGGTCATTTTTGGTTAGTTTTATTTTAATATCATCAAATTCTAATTCCATCGAAGTGAGATTAGAAGTTTCAAATTCTTTTATGATTTGTTGAATTTCTTTAATTGTCATGACAGATCACCACTATCTTTCTTGGTTTATGCACCGACTTTTTCGGTTATAAAATCAGTGATTTCACCGATTGTTTTAAATGATTGGGCTACTTCATCAGAAATAGTAACGCCAAATGCATCTTCTAAACCCATCACGAGTTCAACGGCGTCTAAGCTATCAATGTTTAAATCCTCTTCGAGTCTGGTTTCCCTCGAGAGCTTGATTGCATCAACGCTAAATTCTTTAGAAATCATTTGTTTTACTTTTTCAAATATCATAATATAGTTGTCCTTTCTGAGCGAAATATGTATTTAGTTTGAATTTCAAAGTTTCGTTCTCAAATATCATACTCGCATCGGCTATTTTTGTCAACACCCATTGCATACGTTCATTAAAAAAGAACAAGCAATCATTATTAATTTATTGAAATGAATAAACGATTATTATGCCTATTTTTAGCAGTTTTTTTACTATTAAATTGTTCAAAAAATCAACGGTAATTTTCTAATCGAAAAATTCAAAAAAGACCACCAAGATTATCTTGGTGGTCATGCCATCACATCAGCGTCTCTCTCAATAGATGGAATTTAAATATATCTTTCGCAACCAAAGACCGCAGTTGCACCATCAGAAATACCGGTCACAACTTGTCTTAACGACTTCTTTCGAACATCTCCGGCAGCGAAAACACCCTTAACACTTGTTTCACAATCTTCGTTAGTGATAATCCATCCGTTTTCGGCAAGTTCAACTTGGCCTTGAACCATTTGAGAGTTGGGTGTCATTCCAACGGCGACGAATACACCAGAGACTTCAAGTTTTCTTACTTCACCATTCTTCTTGTTTTGAATCGTCAGCCCTTCGACATAATCATTACCCGTTACCTCTAATGCAACACTATCCCATATCACTTCAATATTAGGAATTGAAAAGAGTTTTTCTTGCAATACTTTTACGGCCCTTAATTCATCACGTCTGTGAATCAAATAAACTTTTGTACACATTCTAGCCAAATAGATTGCATCTTCCACCGCAACATCACCGCCACCAACAACAGCAGTCACTTTGCCTCTAAATAGTGCGCCATCACACGTTGCACAATAGGAAATTCCTTTACCAAAATAAATATCTGAGCCAATCGCATCTAAAGGTCTTGATTTCGCCCCAGTTGCGATGATAACGGTTTTTGTATAATACGTATTGTCGTAACAAACAACTTTTTTAATGGTCCCAGACAAATCAAGTTCTTTTACCTCATCGGTTGTGAACTTGACGCCTAAACTTTCTGCATGATTGACCATTAATGTCGTTAATTCCATACCAGATACATGAGGAATCCCGGGATAGTTATCAACTTCATAAGTATTCGCTATTTCTCCACCCGGCAAGAATTTTTCTAATAAAACAAAATTCATCATTGCGCGACTAGCATAAATACCTGCCGCGATTCCGGCAGGGCCGGCGCCAATGATGACTAAATCAAGTACATTTTCCATGTTATCCCTCTTTTCTTCATTCTAAATTAAGTAATTTAATTCGATAATATTGAAATTCGCTTCGTTTTTCAAAGCCAATATGACGATACAATTTGTATGCGTTCAGATTTGTACTGTCAACCTCTATCATGATGTTTGATATTTGTTGTGTGATTAAAGAATCTATTACTTTAATCATAAACGATTTCCCATACCCTTTATTTTGATAGGGAACATCAATTGCGACTCCAAGAATATAAGTCTCATTTTCACGATATGATACAGCGCATGTCCCTATTATTATACCATCAAGTAAGGCGATTATTTGCTTTTTATGCTCAGAATTGATTGTTTTCAAAACCATTGGCTTCGATTCTTCTGAAGGTATGTGAAATGTGTTTTGATAGATATCGACTAACGGGTCAATATCCTCAGTTTTCGCATTTCTAATCGTTAAGTTTAAATGAGAATTATCGAATTGAGCAAAATGAGAATTGTTATAAAATAAAGAATATTCACTAAATGCATAATCCGCATGAAGTGATTTAATAAAATCCAATCCCATCTTCGATTGATACTCACATACAAACAATAGATCCAGCGGAGCATAACGATTCAGTTCTTTTTTTGCAGCAGCTAGTAATCGCTTAAAGTATCCTTGATTACGATAGTCTGGATGAGTAAAACCACTTATCTCAGCTTCACTAAGTTTTGGCATGAAGATTGATAAAACGCTCACAAGTTGCTGATTAAGATAGAGTAAATAGTATAAAGAAATGTCTGAAACAATGTTATATTCTGAATTAAGAGCGATTGAACCTTCTAAATGATCGTGGTTTTTGACGATGAATTCAAGCGCACGAATCGAATCAATTTCCACACTTGATAAATGGGTTGATGGCTGGATTAGGATCATGAAAAATCCTCCTGGTTTTTGAGAATAAGTTCCTCGACTTTTGAAGTGATGACTTGGCTGACAATAAGATATCCCTCTTGATTTAAATGGAGTCCATCAAAACTATAATTACGGTTAAGTTCTAAAACATCAAGAAGTTCTGAATAGACATCGATATACTCGTAATTAAATTCAATTGCGAGCGTTTGAAGCGTTTCATTAAAACTTAGAATTTCATCCCAATACTCAGGAAAATGCGAATAAATCATTGAGTTCGTGGGATATATGGATTCAATATACACAATGCAATCAGGCAATGATTCTTTAATTGAACTTAAAATATCACGATAATTATCTTCAATGACTGTTAATGATTTCCCTCTGTGTATATCATTGATTCCAATTAATAAGATGATGATAGAAGGCTCAATTTCAAGTACATTCGACTCCAATCGATCGTAAACGCCGTCGGTTGTGTCACCACTAATTCCGCGATTATAAATTATTAAATCACTTGAAAAGAAAGTATTCAAACTATACCCCTCTGTGATGCTATCACCTAAAAACACGATTTGATTCAATTCGGCGGTTTTATTTTCTTCAATAAAAGCTTTATTTTTATTATTCCAATGAACATCTCTTATCGTTGGCCAAGCAAGCCAAATAATCATTCCTGTAAAAACAAGAATGCCAAAGATACTGCCGATTACAAATAATAAATGCTTTACTCTTTTTCTAACATTCAACTTTTTTAACATGTCTATACCATTCTTTGTAAATAATATTCTATGATTGCTTGGGTTCCGTTTTCTGCGTATCCTTTTCTAGCAAGTGTATCAAAGATTTGAACGACCTTTTCGACCACATCAAGTTTCAAATCTTGTTTTTCTTCAATCACCAATTTTAAGTCTTTCAAGAAGTGCTTGATAAAGAATCCAGGCGCATAATCTTTTTTAATCATCTTATTGCCGTTGATTTGCGCTTGCCACGAAGCGGCAGATCCACCCGTTATCACATTTAGCATTGATTCAAGTTGTAAGCCTTTGTTTTCTGCATAGATTAAAGACTCAGCGATTGCGGCAATATTTCCCGCAATTACGATTTGATTTGATAATTTTGCGTGTTGCCCATTTCCAGCTTGGCCCATATAGGTAATTGTTTTTCCCATCAACTTTAGTAAAGGTAAAATTGAATAAAAGGTTTCTTGGTCTCCACCAACCATAATCGATAATGTCGCATTGATTGCGCCAACGTCACCACCAGTGACTGGCGCATCAATCATCTGAAAACCGAATGTTTTTGCTTGTCTATATAATTCTTTAGCGAGGGTTGGCGATGAAGTTGTCATATCGACGAGTATGGAATCTTTTTTAGCATATTTAAATACTTCGTTATAAACTTCTTTGACATCTTTTGGATAACCAACAATTGAAAATATGACATCGGCATCCTGAACACATTCTTTTATCGTATGACAAGCCCTAATTGAGGGTTCTAATACATTTGCTTTTTCATACGTCCGGTTATAAGCCGAAACTGAATACCCGGCGTTTTGTAAATGTCGAGCCATTGGATTTCCCATAACTCCCGTACCAATCCATGCAATCTTATTCAATGATAAAATCTCCTTATCGTTTCAATAAAATGGTTGATGATGTTCTTTCTACACTATTATATCATTATTATATACATCAGTATCAAGATTAATTATTCGTAAACTAGATGAAAAAAGAGGCGTTTGCCTCTTAGTGTTTGACATTTAGTTGTGATTTGGTGTAATATCGATGAAATCCTTATAATGATTGAATTGATAGTAATGCTTTCTTGCTTCAATCATGATTTCGGAAATACACTTCGCTTTATAGGCAGTATAACCAATCGAATCATGTGGATACCTATAGGCGGCTTCCATTTTGGTATTTAAATAATAATCAAATGCTTTTTTATTAATTCTTAGATAATTTCTAAACATTAATTCATCGATTACATGCGGATTATTTTCTTCGTAACAATGAATATGTTCAATATGGTTGAGGCCATCTTTGGCGAATTTAACGAAATACCTTCGCCCAAGGATTCCATTGTCACCTCTGTCAATATAACCTTGTTTAAGCATCTCCCATTTTAAATCATCAACTTTGACAATATCATAAACAATAATCATGACATCAATGATTGGTTTTGACGCCATCCCTTCAATTGCTGTGGATCCAAAGTGTTCAATATTAATCGCAATATTGCCAAAAATCGCCTTGAGATTTTTTTTAATAATCTGGAAATCTTCTTTCCATGAATGCAAGTACGAAACAAGCTTCATTTCTCGAGCCATGATTATATTGAGCTCCTTTCGAAAACAATAATCGAAATCCAAAAACTAATATCTTCTTCTTGTTACCATCCTATTAATTAATTCAATATTAATCTAAAATTGATATAATTTCAATTCATAAATTGATCTATCGCCGTTTGAAGCACTCGATCAATACCTAGTCGGTAATCCTCTAAGGTCATCGCAACATCAACATCCGGAGAAGTTCCCCGACCATAAGGAAGCCCTTCAACCGCAACTGACCAAGCCGTCTTCGATGATCGAAAGGTAATCCTTGTATTTCTTAATCGATATTCAACTGAACTGTCAGAACAGATATATCCACCATTCGTTTCTTCACCGATGAGAGTACCAATTGAGTGGTAACTTAACAACGCTACAAAATGACCGCATGTTGAAAAACAAAATGCATCAATTAAAACCAGTAAAGTCCCATCAAAATGGGGTTCAGATAAAGGTACTACGCTTTTCAAACCCGAGTAATAATCGGGTGATGATTCCGCAAAATAAGGTTGGGGTGCAGATGCAAAGTATGAAATCAAGCGACTCGCTACTCGTGGGTCGCCACCACCATTTCCGCGCAAGTCGAGAATAATTTTATCAATGCCCAAGGTATCAATTTGATTAAAAAAGGTATCAAAAAAGGTATAGAATGATGTTATTGAATACACTCCGTACGGATAAAAAGTCCGCAATGTCATGATCGCATAATCAGCTTCATATTGAGCTTCAAAAGCAGGCTCTTCTTCATAGGCTGGATTTTCAGGGCCATTGCGAAGTAAGAGTTCAGAATTCGTCGCTCCTGAAGTATCATCGATGTATTCAATTTCAAGCGCTTCATTTGAGCCTAAAAATAAATTATAATAGGAAAAATAATAAGTACTAAGAACACGAGTTTTCAAGCTTAAACCTTCGCCATCTGCCGATAAATACCGCATCATTTCTAGGGTCAAATCAGAAACATTCTGACCATTAATTGAAATGATGACATCGCCAAATTCAAGATCTGTTGTACCAATCACTTCGATGACAACTAGTTGATTGTCAATTAAACGAACATCCACGGAATAAGTATTTGAATTGAACACTTCAGAAACGATGCTATCAGGGACACGAACATTTGTATGACCACAGCGAATTGTTGCATTCACAACCGCAAGTACCCGGTAGAATTCTAATTGTGTCATTCCTTCATATAATAATTCGCGTTGCGAGGCAATTACATCCGCCAATTCCACTTTATCTGTGAAAATCTGTGGATTATATTGGATATAGCCAACAAACTGATCATAGTCCGCTTGCAATTCAGTTAAAGAATAAGTTACGGGCTCCGTTGTTTCTGTCGTTGTTGTTGTCATGGTTGAGCTCGCCGATGTTATGGTCGATGTAATTGTCGTTTCAGTGTTTGATATTGTCGCTGTCGTAATATCGTTATTACAACCCATTATGCTTATTAATAATAAAACAATCGATAAAAGCATTAATATTCGAGGTTTCATATTGATTCTTCTTTCTTTACAAAGCAAGATTGGACGTAATTCATCCATCCCTTCCAAAAACTAGTTTCATCGCATCCAAAAACACTTTGATAGTCGTTGGGGTTATCAGCAAACTGGAGGACACCTTCCCATCCAATCGTACTGACAATATATTCAATTACAATCGAAGCAAGTTCAAAACCGTGATTAACTTTGAACAAATCATAATATGAACTTAAACTTAAAACTGTATTGATGTTTAAAGTCGGTAATTCAGCTTGCATTGCTTGATTGAGTCGAGTCGTATTGATTAGATTACTCTCAACCGAAGCAATTCCTTGTAATAACCAATAAGGTTTATCGGGATATTGGGTGAAAAGAACTTTTTGCATCCAAACCATGGAAGCAGCAGCCTCAATTGTTATATCATCGAAAGCTTCTTCTGGTGCGAGATGGAGAATGTCCCATTCCCAACTTGCACGTAACCAGTCTGGTGCAGTCATCAAACCTAATGCGGAATGAAGTCGGTTTTTTGATTGATACATATATACTTGTTGTCGCTCTGAAATAGCGATATGATATCGCTTCTCAATTCGTTCGAATTGCATTTCGAGGTGATTTGCAAGTCGTTGGATTAATGGTGGATTGTCAAAACCATAAAATTCATAATGGGGCGTTTGATAGAGTACTTTCCCTCCGTAAATCCGATTTATAATTTGTTTCATCTCAAATATAACGCAATCGCGTTCCGATAACAGTGGACTGTAAAGAAACATTTTGCCATTTTCTTCATAGTTAACCAATTGTTTATTAACGAGACGTGCCAAAAATGTTTTAACAGTGGTTATACTCCATGCTTTTACTTCAATCAACATTTTCGTAATTTCAGTGGCGGAAGCGGGGTGGTTTTCCCAAATAACGCGCATAATTTGCCATTCAGAATCGGTTAGTATTGATGTCATGTGATTTTCTCCTAAACCGACTACAACTGTAGTCAATATTAATAATACATCTAGTTGAGTCTATTGTAAAGAACAAAATGTAAAAAAGAAAAAGCCATCAATTATCCGAAGAATAAGTTTGATAGCTTAAATTAATATGATTTTGAGAAAGTCTTGATTCAAGAGATTCGTTATTACTATGAAAATGACGGTTATTTCAATGAAAGCAATGTGACTGTTTCCACATGAACACTTTGCGGGAACATATCAAATGGTGTGACTTCTAAGATGCTATATCCACCATCAGCTAAAATTTTCAAATCTCTTGCAAGCGTTCCTGGATCACAGGATATGTATACTATTTTTGGGATTTTCATGCCGATTATGGCATCAAGCAAAGCTTTATCGCAACCTTTTCTAGGGGGATCAACAAAGATGACATCAAATTTAAATTTTTTCC
>DIJY01000054.1 GCA_002421405.1 Caryophanales bacterium UBA5632
GTTGATATTAACCCATCCATTGGTTTTGTCGTCAATGAGCAAAATATCATTAAAACTGCTTATGCGCTCAATGAAGACGGTGAAATGTTACTATTACAACTTAATTTGGCGGAGAAATCCGTTGAGGCCGCCATGGGTGAAGTCATTGATCAAGCGATGAATCTCGGATTTATCGATGTCGATGCCACCGAAACAACGATTGAAGTTGACGCTTTAGGTGCAACAGATTCCATTTCCGAAAGAGTCAGAACGATGGTTCAAGAAAAACTATCAGAAAAAATGAGTGATCGTGCTTTAAATGCGAATGTTCGTGCAAGAGTCTATGATTCTTCTGAAGAAACCGCAGCTCAAAACAAAGGATTATCACCCATGCAACATCGTTTGATGACTCAAGCAATGCTGATGGACCCTGAATTATCAGAAGATGAAGCCCTTGATGCAACCCCTGAAGGCTTAATCACAAGAATGCGTGCAAGCAATCAAGTAGCTGCTGTCGCTCAAGAATTAAAAGATGGGTTTTTAGCCGCTAAAGATGCCATTCACGATGTGTATTTCCCACAAATCGAAGCATTACAAGCTCAAATTGATGAACTAGTTGCCTCAGGCGGCGATACCACCGCACTTGAAGCTGAACTCGAAGCATTAAAGGATGAAATGCATGATGAAATTGTTTTAGCAGTCGATACCTACATTTCACAATCCGAACCCTTAATGGCTGCGATTCAAACCCAGTTACAAACAAGAATGCAAGCCAATGAGGATAAAGTCAGTGAATACCGTCAAGGTCTTCCTGAAGCATCCAAAACAACCGCTACTTCTCAAAAAACCTCAAATTAAACAATATTACCTATGAAAAAGTCCCCAGCTACCAAGGCCGAGGACTTTTTTCTTTCTTTTCAACAATTTCTTCTTCCGGCGGTTCATATTTTAATAATTCCACAACGGATAAAGCAATCGCTTGCGAAGAACAATGCAATATCACGCCTGAACCATCGTCTAAGGCAATGATCAAATGACTTAAACGAACTTTGATTTGCTCCGCGTGACAAGAAACGATTTCTTCTATCATTAATGGAATTGATAAATACTTTCCACTGCGGTATTGCCATAAATTGGTTTTATCGTTAAAAAATATAAATTGCTTTGATCTCACCTTCAAATCGATAACATGATTTGCTTCGATATTATTGTGTGTCATTGAATTTGCTTCTTTATTTAATAACTCTCTTCTTCGGAAGTTTAAGATGGACAACCCAAACTCTACTAAATCCATGCGTTTATTTTTTGCAAAGAAATAAATGCTTAGAATTAAAAACGTCATATCAATGATGATTAATGCGAGTATATAACCCCAAAGTGATATATCAAAATCATTTGCAACAGCAAGGGTTGTAATTAAAACACCCGCAACCATAATAGAACCAAACCCTTTATAAGTCCCTTGATACCGACGTGCAGTTTGAATGAGTTGATCTTTCGTCACTTCAGTACCATCATAGAGATAATATCGTTCCTTTTTTTTAACATCACGCATTGAAATCATCCTTTATAAGCGCTTTCAAGTATTCATTGATGTTCATCTAATTGTATCATGTTTTTTATTTTACGACAACAAGACCAAAATAAAAGACTGCCGAAGCAGTCCGGTAATTCAAAAATTAGGGTGTTAAAGCATCTTTAACTGCAAGTATAATACATTTTGATGATACGGTCGCACCCGCGACGGTATCAATGAGCAATGTATCTTGGCTAACGATATCAGCGGTGATTGATTCTGCTAAAAGGCCTTGCCCATTAAAATGTTTTATGATTTCAACTTGGGTAATATCATGATTGGAGACGGTCACTAAGACTTCGACCGTCACAGGCAATTGTTGATAAGTGCCAAAATATTCACCGTCTTCAACCCCTGATAAATCCACATCTTCGATTTCCATTTGTAATAAAGCATCTATTCCCTTTTGCATCGATTGAAAGAATAAAACACTGCCAACGATGATAATCAAAAGGAAAATGACAATCCCCAGAAGGATTTTAAACCCTTTTTTCACTTTATGAATCCATATGTGATAATTTTTCAATCACCTTGTGTAATTGTTCTTCTCTTCTTTTTGAAGACCAATGAACCACTCCATAGCCATAAAGATCAGGTGTTGCATAAGCACTACCGCTTAATATTTGTTTAATGGTATGATTCGCACCCATCCATGAAACTTTAAAATATTGTGTGACTAAGATCCCTAATTTTTGTTTCTTAGTCATTTTAACTTTTTTTAAATAATCAACCATCGGAATCGGTAGGGAAAAACCTTGTACCGGTGTTCCTAAAATTAATACATCAAATCCTTCCATTAAAGGAATATCTTTAAGTGTTTTATCGCTTTTTTTATCAACGACAGTGATTTCATGCAACGATACATCATGACCCTTTAATTTTAACAGCGCTGCCAAATCCTCACATGCTAATTTCGTATGTCCGGTTTCCGAATAAAAATTAATACCAATTTTCATATAATCCCCCCGATTATAGGCTATTTAGCGCTATTTAACGCTATTCGAACATATCAATGTTTGAATTCAAGATTATTGTATCACATAGAACAATTATTTGTATTAAAATATCAAAAAATGCATAATATATTTTTATAAAAAACCTAATTTTTTTATTATCATATTGAATAATGAAAAAATATTTTTAAAAAACCGATATTGGATTGAAACCAATCGATTCAAGTGCTATACTTTAATTAAATTACAAGCAAGACTACTACTATTTTTTTTATGAAATTTGAGTAACGCTCTATAATCCTACTAATACAAATTAAGATAATTTTATAATGAATGTTGTTTCATATAATATAAACTTATTTTGTATAACTATCTTTTCGATTGTACTAACATGAAAGTTTACATAAGATAGTTTACATCGCAGAAATACACCTAACGAGTGAAATTGAATTGTTTTTTTTTGAAAGGAGAATTTTAATGAGGAAAACTGAATTCGAATTATATTTTCAAGAAAAAAAGCTTCCGAAAGAAGACTATGAACAAGCCGTCGCTATTATCGAAGAATTTGATGCCACTTCAAACCAATCGATTGATGATTTTGACATTCAAATGTTAGACAATGCGATTGAAAAATTCTTTTTGGAAAACCGAACCAATGTCGATTTTTTTATCGCATTGATGCGCTACATTCGACTCGTCAAACGTCACGATCTTTTTATTCGATTGACACAATATACGGGCGGGCTCGATGTCATTGAGTCCATCATAGCGCGGCTAGAAAAACTCAAAGGGCCGCAAATGTTGGAAAAAGTGTTGAAACGAATTACCCTGCCAAAACTGGGGACGAAACCCGAAGACATCATTTTCTTTACTGAGGCTTTCATGAACACCTTGCATGATTTATTCAATCCGACCGACATTAAAGAAATTCTAACCGGCAATAATCATCAAATCCCGATTTCCTCATTTGAAGCTGATATGATCGATTATGAAGCCGCTGAAAGTCTTGAAGAGTTCCTAAAAATGAAGCATCAACGAACTTTGCAAGTCTTACAAAAACACGCCAACGAAAATCGGGTATGGTTTGAACAACTGATCACACAAGAGGTCGTCGATTATATCGCCAACAATCAAGAACTGCTCAGTGCAAAACTCGATAATGAAATTCTCTATCTCAAAAAAATTCCTTATAATATCGATGAATACCTCAAAGCAACCGATCCCTTACAAAAACGGTATTTATCTTGCCACTGTCCCTTCGCGAGAGAAGCCATTCTCAATCAAAAGACTGACATCTCGCCTTTATGGTGCTACTGCAGTGCTGGATTTGAGAAACTCCCTTTTGAAGCGGTTTTGAAACAACCGCTTAAAATCAGAGTGTTACAATCGGTTTTAAATGGTGATGATTTTTGCCGTTTTGCGATTTCACTGGCAGGCATTGATACCAAAAAATAATTGAATAAAGGGACTGTAAGGAAATGAA
>DIJY01000038.1 GCA_002421405.1 Caryophanales bacterium UBA5632
TGAAAAGCAAAATTATATATGATGTTTTTCGACAAAAATTTTAAATAATTCCATACTTTTTTTTGTTTTATTGATAAACGCCTCAAGGGGAATGTCAAGGGGTTCTTCAAATTTAAAAATAACATCCATGTTCCAAATTGTCTTGTTGGACCTTTCTTTAAAGGTGTTGATGCATTGATTATATGCGCCTGGTACTTCATAGACAATCGTGATTGAATCTGGCAGTTGATTATCAAGAACTGTCACTTTCATACGTGTCTCTTTATTTTGGAATGAAAAGACTAAATATCCAATACTCGATGTCTCAAATAACGATTGTTTTTGATCTTCAATTTGAATGAGACCCTCTTCCCATAAAGGCATCGTTTCACGATTAACGAACAAATTAGCTACTTCATTTTTTGGTTTGTTAATTTCAATTTGTACACTGTATTCCATGATTATCACCCAATTTATTATATCATGTATAAAAATAGATAGAAAGAAATCATGTGTTTCATATTATAATATTCATAACGGTGAATATCAGTATAAACGTAAAACATGATTGAATAAGTGTCATGGAGGTATTGAAATGGATGAATTCAGAAAAATTGAGCAATTGATGATTGATATATTCAGTCGAGATTATCAATTCGCATTAGCGACTACGAATCTTGATGATATCAGTAATCGTTATGTCGATACATATTATCATGAAGGATGTTTTTATGTTGTTACTTATCAATCGTCTAGGAAAATCTGCGATATTCTTATTCATAATAAAGTAGCTTTGACTTCGAGAAACCTTTATTCTTTTCAAGGCAATGCATCCAATATGGGTCATCCACACTTAACTGAGAACCAAGTAATTCGAGAAAAATTAATTCAAGTATTTGAAAAATGGTATTTTAAACACAATAACGAAGCAGATCAAAATATGTGCTATATGAAAATTGAATTATCAAAAGGATTTGTCCATCATGAAGGAAAGGGATATGCGATTGATTTTACAAATCGCACTTTCAACGAATTTCCATTTATTTCATCCATTGAATATACAGATGAATAAAAATGATTCTTGAATTGTCTTTTAATTAAGTTTTAATCATTATTCATTAACTTGTGAGCATTTTTATGCATGATAGGTGAATAGACTTGGACTATAAAGTGATTTTTAATACAATGATATTAGGTGGTGAAACGGTGGATATCAAAATTATTTGTAAAAAAGAAAATTATGATACCTACGCACAAATGTTAAAATCTGCCGGGTTTACCATTTCTATCGATGCGGATTTGACCTTTCGAGAGGATAATTTCATTCAAGACACAGTCATAGGAAAAACTGATGAAGTATTCGAAATCGTCCATTACTCAAAAATTGTCTTGGTTGAAAGCTTTGGACATGATATTATTTTGCATACCATCAATAAACGGTTTAGCATCAAAGAAAAATTATTTGAAATTGAAGGCGTGTTCGAGGATCGTGGATTGATTCGAGTCAATAAATCACAAATTATCAATCGAGCTATGATTAAAGAAATTAGACCCTCCTTCAATTCGAAATTAACTATATTAATGAAAAATGGAGTTTTCGTTGATGTTACAAGAAACTACCTTATCCAATTTAAAGAATACATCGGTTTTTAGGAGGGTTTTATGACATATCTATTCTGGATTATATTGCTCGTGACTTGGGTTGTTTTATTCGCAATGATTTTTGGATACAAAGCCTTTTATAAAAAGAGAGCGAATCAAGCGCTAGAAGGGGCTCACTCAACAGCTTTGATTGATCCTTTGTCTTTTTTTCAAGTGATTATCATGGTCGGTACACTCATATTAGGAATTGTCGCCATCACTAGAATTCAAACGTTATCAACCCAACTAATGGATCAACAAACCGATATTGATTTGCTCAATCAAAATATCAATTGGCTACGATCTGATAATTCAAGCTTAGAAGTGATGCTTCAAGAATACATCGAAAGTAATGCATGGGTTCAAGAATCAAGTTATGAATTTAACGATTTCAATGAAGCGACCCACACAGTTAATACAACCATTTCATTCACTTTGAAAGAAATTGAATCAACTGCTAATCTTTATCTTGTTGCGACCAATCAAGCGGATGCGAGTGATTTCATTAAAGTATTAGTTACGAGTGATACTTTGACTTTTTCTGCTGATTTAAATTTAGATATCGAAAAAAAATACCAAATCTCTTTTGTATCAGAGGTTGATTTACACTCAAAGGGTGGCTTACTGTTTAAATTAGACTTTCCAGATTTATTCGATGATCTTGTTAATTTCTCTGCAGGGGTCACCGGTGAGAATCAAGTAGATTACAGTTTTAATCTACGGTATGCGACGCTCGGTATTGACAATTGGACGATAGAATCAGTGATTATTCGTTACTATAGTGGTCCAAACGTCGTTGTTTCTTCTGTTGATGTATTATCGCAAATGACATTCAATCAAACTACTTTCGTTTTTAACCTGGATTACAGTTCAAGTGTGTCCAACCCACAAATCATTGGTGTTGATGTTCAAATCCTTGATTCATTCGGAAATACTTGGACTTCACCACAAATTCCTTTAGGTCCTGAAGGTAGTGAATAACGAATGAGAATAAATATGGTATAATCGTCTTAGGACGCCTTATTATAGGAGATACCAATGGATAACAATAATCTATTTGAACGGTTATACAATGAATTAGAAGACTTGTTACGGATAAAATTTAAATTACCCAGCAATGCAAGTGCTGTTTATTTCTATGAATCGAAAGTGACGGGAGATCAAGCTAAAAACTTTCGAATGCTTCGAGAACTTAGAAATTATATCGTTCACGACAAACGCATCGATACGATTGATGCCTTTCGCGTGACCGATGAAGCCATTGAGTTCTTAAAAAAAGCGATTGATCGCATTCAGCGACCGGTGAGAGCAATTGATGTTTGTGTTTTAAAGAATCAACTCTTATTTGCGCGTAAGAATACTCCGGTAATTGCTTTAATGAAATCGATGTTAGAACGTAATATTTCACACGTGCCAGTCTTAGATGATTTTGGAATATTGTACGGTGTCTATAGTGGCGCAACTTTATTTTTGTATTTGACAAAAATGGAAAAATCAACGATTGATAATCACACACTGATTGAAGATTTCAAAGACTATCTCCCCATCAATCAACACGTAGGTGAACGGTACTGGTTTATTCACCGAACCTTGCCAATTGAAGAAATCATCGCTCTTTTTGGAAAAACATCAGAGGATGGAAAGAAACTAAAAATGCTTTTTGTCACCGAAAATGGTAAAGCAAGTGAAAAAATATTGGGACTGATTACCCCTTGGAATATCTTGGATAATGATGTAGTGGCTGCTTAGTTCAAACAATTAAATAGATTGATGTAACAAAAGCTATTCATTTTCATGTATGGGTAGCTTTTTGTGTTCAATAAACGAATATTTATGATACAATATTAAGAGTGGAGGTTTTGATATGACAGGTAAATTCTCGAGTTATTTAAGAAGTAAAAAGAAAATAATCCAAAAATTGATTGATGAGTTAGGTATTCAATATCCCTATGTATCTGTGCTTGGAACCGATGTGACTGGGACATCAATTTCATTGGATAAATCAGCGACAAACGTTGTTCCAAGTGGATTAACAGAGTCAGGTTTTGTCATTAAAGTTTTTAATGGTTTGGTCTATAGCGAACTTTCGACCAATGAAATCACAGATAAAAATTACCAAGAAATTTTAATTGAAATCAATCGTTTAGTCCATTTAAAAGGAACGATTGAATCGGTTGAAGTTGATGTCTTAAAAGAAGAGACGATTACAAAACGTTTCATCAGAAAAAACAGAGGTGCAATTTATACTACGGAGCAAGTTATTAAAATATTAAGAGATTATGTGAACCGAACTTTAGCGAGTTCGCCTTTCGTTGTCAATGCAAGAGCGTCAATCGAAACCACTGAAATATCGAAAATGTTTATGTCGAAAAATAAAGATTTGGAACAATATTATACTTGGAGTAATCCAAGATCCTTTGTGCTTGTCAGAAAAGATCAAAATACTAAGTATGCGTATGATGGATTTGGTTCCAATTCAATGGAAGAAGCCTTGAGTGATTTATCGTCGAAGATGCAATCAACGCTGAATACAGCGATTGAATTGCTCGACTCCGTGACACCTACACCGGGGTACTATGACGTTATTACCGATCCATCCATTACCGGACTCATTGCTCATGAAGCATTTGGTCATGGCGTTGAAATGGATATGTTTGTTCGCGATCGTGCAAAATCACAAGAATATATGAATAAACAAGTCGCATCACCTTTAATTTCTATGCATGATGGCGCTGATTCAACGTTCAGCGTTGCTTCCTATTTCTTTGATGATGATGGAGTTTTAGCTCAAGACACGAAAATTATTGATAATGGCATCTTAATCGCTGGCATTTCAGATGCGCTTTCGGCTTTACAATTAGGGAAAAACCCAACCGGAAATGGGCGTCGTGAATCTTATAAAAGAAAAACTTATACGCGTATGACCAATACCTATTTTTCAAAGGGAAAATCAAAACTTGAAGAGATGATTAAAAGTATCGATTATGGCTTCTTTTTATCACAAACCAATAATGGCATGGAAGACCCAAAAAACTGGGG
>DIJY01000115.1 GCA_002421405.1 Caryophanales bacterium UBA5632
AATTTCATTCTTCCACTATGGTGTGTTTTCACACGCGATATTATTCTATCATTTAGGGTATCGATTGTCAATCATAAACACTAAATTAAAGTATTTTCTTCAGAATATAAAAATAAAGAGCAAATGCACATGCACTTGCTCATTAGTTATTGAGTTCGTATAAATAGGTTGTAGAATTATACGTCCATATTGATGTAGAAAATGATGCAAAATTAGTCGTCCAATATGCGTTATCAAGTGAACTTCTCAAATTTGTATGGAATGTATAACCAGGGCTTTGTCCTCTTAAATTACCATATAATGCTGATGTAGTGATTAATGTATATGATGTTCCAGATGTCCAGTAACTGACTTCTGCGCTTCTCATATTCGTTATAATCACTGAAGTACCGATAGCGCATGCGATTCCCGAATATGGAAGTCCAGATCTATTTCTAGATTTCAAATTACCTGCATAAAATGAATCAGTAACCTGGAAAGTTGAACCCGCGTGACGACCAATAATTCCACCTGCACCTCGATCTGTTGTAGTTGTCGGTGAATTAAGTAATACATCGGCGAATATAACCACTCTTGATACGCGTACTATGGTGCTTGCTGCAGTATATCCGACAACTCCACCTACATTTGCATTATCCGACTGGATAATACCCTCTATAT
The DNA here is from genome assembly GCA_002421405.1 of Caryophanales bacterium UBA5632. Lineage (GTDB taxonomy): Bacteria > Bacillota_I > Bacilli_A > Izemoplasmatales > Hujiaoplasmataceae > UBA5603. The sequence continues at coordinate 661 of DIJY01000115.1, forward strand.
AAACATCAAAGAATCTTAAATCTGTACTTGCTCCTTGAACAAAACCTACCATACCACCTGCAGATATCGTATTATTAGCTATTGTACTATTAACATCGATACCTTGAACTTTAATATTATTGAAATTAGAAATTCCCGATGAACCATTGAATCTTCCAATAAGTCCACCTGTTGAATTTGAAGCTGTTACACTTGTGTCAAATACTCTTACTCTTAAAAATTCATGTCCAAATCCTAGTGCTAATCCAACAGTTCCTCCTGCACCAAGAGCAGTGTTAGATCCTGTGATGCTTACGTTTGAATTTTCAACAGTAACATCCGTAAAATTGAGTTTTGCGGTTGCATCGTTATATCCTAAAATTCCACCAGCATTTGTCGTCGTCGTGCTTGTAACAGTCGTTCCTACGTTTGTATTTGAAAGACTTAGGTTATAACCAAGTAGAGAGCCAATAACTCCACCATTACCTAGTGTTGTTGAATTGAGTGAACTACTTACGTTCCCTTGAGAAATATCAACATTATCGATGGTCAATACCCCAGATGTTTGTGTTGCATAACCAATGAGTCCGCCACTTGATGAATTACTTGTTACCGTAACAATCTGTGAATTTAGACCAGAAAGTGTGTGTCCACTACCAACTAAATATCCGATGGCTCCACCTGCTCCAAGTGTGGTTCCAGTACCCTGAATGGTAACATTATTTTCTGTAAGGAGTATGTCACTCAATGAAATCGTAGCTGTCGATGTATTCGCTCCGATGATTCCACCTGCATTTGTGTTTGAGGTACTTGTTATATCTGTAGTCGTAATTAATCCATCAGAAATGGAGACAGAATAACCTAAAATTGTCCCAATGACACCACCATTACCGGTTGTAGTGGATGATAATGAACTCGAAATATCATTGTTAACTATTTCAAAGTTATTGATTGTAAGATTTGTTGAAGCTTGTGTTGCATAACCAATCATACCACCTGATGATGATAAGCTACTAATGGTTGAATTGGAAACATAAATGCCATTCATCGTATGATTTTGTCCAGTTAAGTATCCAACGATACCACCGGCACCTAATGCGGCACCTGAAGCATTTAATTGTATGGATGAGTTATTAACATAAATATCTGTAAATGATAATGAATTTGTCCCTAGGGTTGCTCCTACGATGCCTCCAACGTTGGTTGCATTTGGACTTGTAACATCGACATCAACCGTAATATTTTCAAATTCAATATTAAAGTTGTTCACTGATGCAATCACTCCACCGTTGCCATATGTTGCACCAACATAACCACCTGAAATCGTTGTTTCTAATATACTTATGTCACGTATAATGGCACTACCCGTTCCTGACAGTGGTGATGCAAAACCAATAAGTCCGCCTGATAATACTGATACGTTATTAATGGATGAGTTTGTGATGTGAACGTTTTCGATTAAGTTATCTATTCCTTGTAATCTACCTGCTAATATGCCTGAGGTATATGTATTTGATTCAGTATAGTTGATATTAATGCCATCTAAGTTTAGATTTCGTATGGTTGCTCCTTCTAAAATACCAAAAATGCCTCGATAATCTATGAGTTCAATATTACTTATTGTTTTATTATTGCCTTCTAATAATCCTTTAAATACGATATCTTTGGTTTGAATCCAATCTTCAGGAAGTACAAACTCAAAATCTAAGTTTCTTGCTAAAATATAGTTATTTGTATTTTGATCAGTTGTAATAACTTGTATAAATTCTTGTTCATTGAATATTGGAATATAGCCATCAAACCAATCACCAATATCAACATTACTATCACCATTGACGGGATCTACTCCTAAGATGGATGAAGCCCAATAGGCAAAAGACATGCCTGTTGTAAACAGCATGTTGAGAATTAACAGAAGTAAAATAATTTTTTTTCTTGCTTTTGTCATCATATAACATCACCAAATATAATATCTTAAAAGATACCATTCTTGATTGTATCATGAATATTTCAATATTACAATCATAATCTATTTACATGTATTGGTTATAGAAATGAAGAGAACTGAAAAGTCTCTTTCAATCCAATAGATTATTATAGAAAATCAAATTATTTATAACATATTCATCATGTGATGTATAATCAAGTCAAAGGAGGCAAGGCTAATGAAATCGTTTCATAATGATCAAATTATGTCAGTATCAAAAGTATATTTATTGATAAGTGATATGTCTCGATCGCTCTTCTTTTATAGAGACATTTTAGGCTTGAAGCTTCTTGAAAGAAAAGAAAAAATGGCTATATTAGGAACAAACCATCGCGAACTCATTCATTTAATTGAGGACACACATGCGATTCCTCAATCGATTACTTTAGGTCTTTATCATTTCGCACTTTTATTGCCGCATAGAAAAGAACTTGCGCGGATGATTTATCGATTGAAAGAAATGAAGTATCCGATAACTGGAGCATCTGATCATGGAGTCTCTGAAGCTATATATCTCGATGATCCTGATGGTAACGGCATTGAAATATATGTTGATCGAGATGAAATCAATTGGCCCAATCAAAAGGGTAGAATAACTATGTTTACTCATACTTTAGATATCAAAAATCTTCTTGATGAGCTCCCTTATTATTCTTTTGACTCTATTCATGAAGACACTTTGTTGGGACATATTCATCTTCATGTAGATTCGCTAAAAACAGCTAAATCTTTTTTCATTGATGTTTTAGGATTCGAAGAAATGCTTCTTTATGGAGAATCAGCTCTATTTATAGCTGACAAAGGATATCACCATCATATTGGACTAAATACATGGCATGCAGGGGCACCTTTGTGTGAGAAAAATCAGGTGGGTCTTAAAGGCTATGTGTTGAATGTACCTAGGGAAAGATACTTATCTTTTATTCGAAAATTAGAAGCTCATCATATTCCTTTACTTATAGAATTAGAAAATTCATATATTATCGATCCCATGAAGCAAAAAATATACATTCATATGCTATAAAAAAATAAAAGGCCAATGGCCTTTTTTAAATTTCTTTAATTTCTGTGACTTTATAATCGGATGGAACTGCACGTCCAAACATGTCAATTTCGACTACAACTTTTTCTTGATCGTTATCAACATCAATAACTTTGCCTTTCGTGCCCTTCATTGCGCCTTCAATAATTTCAACTGTTTTGCCCATTAGGTGATCATAAGTTGGTTTACTCATGATACCAACTTTGAGTAGAATTTGATTGATTTCATCTGGAGCAAGTGGCACTGGTTTCGTTCCACCACCAGATGATCCTAAAAATCCTGTAACGCGAGGCGTATTTCTCACAACGAACCAAGACTCGTCTGTAACAATCATTTCAACGAAAACATAACCGGGAAATAATTGTTTCACTTTTTCTTTTTCCTTGCCGTCAGCTTTCTTTTCTATGACGGTCTCTTCAGGAACAATGACTCGATAAATAAAGTCAGACATTCCCATACTTTCAACGCGTCTTTCTAAGTCGAGTTTGACGGCATTTTCATAACCTGAATAGGTTTGAATAATATACCATCTAACTTTTTGACTCATAGAATTCCACCTAGGACGTACTTAATAAATAAGTTAAACAGTAAGATAACACCTGTTAAGAAAAATAAGAAGATTGTAGTTCTTACAGCGTTATCCAGGAACTTAGGCCAAGTAGGCCATGTAATTTTTTTAAGTTCTGGAAAAGCGGGTAAAAAGAATGGATAAATCACAAGGATTAAGCCAAACACTGAAATAGCGAATAGAACCCAAGCGAAAATTAAACCATTGTTGCCTTGTCCAAGAACTGGAAAGTTTTCTCTGATACTTAAAACAGTACTTCCTGTAATGATCATTAATGCAAGTGCTCCAGAAATGGTAGCAAGCACGCCTAAAA
>DIJY01000109.1 GCA_002421405.1 Caryophanales bacterium UBA5632
AAATATCATGATTATTATATTTGGCAAAAACCTAAATATGATTCCTTGGGTCACCCTAAGCGTCCGACGCGATGGATTGGTTGGTTTGGTGCTCCTGCTTGGGATTATAACGCTGCGACCGATGAATATTATTTGCATATCTTCAGTAAAAAAATGCCGGATTTAAATTGGCATAATGAATCGATGAAACGAGATATCAAAGCCATGATTCGCTGGTGGTTGGAGTTTGGTATTGATGGTTTTCGAGTCGATGCCTCCAATCATTTAGAAAAGAATTGGGATTTTCCTGATGCATTTCCAGGATATGAACATTTCTCTTCAATTCCTAAACATCATGACTATTTAGAAGAATTAGGTCAAGAACTGTTTGTTCCATATGATATCCTTACGATAGGCGAATCGGGCGGAGCCTCAGAAGCAGAAGCATTAAAATATGCAGGATTTGGATCGAATGAATTCAATATGTTAATTCAATTTGGCCATTGTTGGGCGGATGTCGATAATGGACATCCAAAACTCATGGGTAAATGGGCTCAAGGCCGACTCGATATTCGAACCATTAAAAAGAGTTTTAAGAATTGGTACGATATGCTCGATCAAAAAGGTTGGAATGTCGTCTATTGGCATAATCATGACCAACCTCGAGTATTGAGCCATTATGGCGATGATTTGTATCACTGGGAAGCATCCGCTAAAATGCTGGCAATGGCGCTTTATTTCATGCCGGGCAGTGCCATTTGTTATCAAGGTGAAGAAATTGGTATGACCAATGTTCGCTATACCGAATTAAGTCAATTTCGGGACGTTGAAGTTTTCACTGAATACCAAAACATGCTCAATGCCGGATTCAAAGCGGAGGACGCATTATCGGTCATTAAAGCAAGATGCCGCGATAATGCAAGAACACCGATGCAGTGGAGCCCTCAAGCCTTTGGTGGTTTTTCTAAAGTTCAACCCTGGATAGACACAAATTCAAACTACGATTCAATCAACGTCGAAAATCAGGATTGTAATCAAAATTCAATCCTGTCAATGTATCGTAAAATTTTGAACTTAAGAAATATGGATCATGACATCGCAAATGGACGATTATCTTATCTAAATCTCGAGAGTTTGCAAGAATATTCTTATATCAATCATGGCGTAACAAATGATTATTTCGTTTTAAGCAATTTTTCAAAAGAACCCCTCATTTCTAATTTAGATACCCTCGATTTATATGGTTTTGTGCATCTCATGGGGAATTATCCAGAACTGCCAATCCTTGGAAAAAAGGTCGAATTACGACCGTTTGAGACCCATGTGTATCGAAGGACCAAGATTTAAGTATTGACATATTTGGTATATTATATAATAATATAAGTGCGTTTGTTTAATTTGGTTTAACTATGAATGGCGATGGCTAATTCGTAGCTTGGATTGAAGAAATGAACGCCTTTTATTTATCAAAGTCGATAAAAGTCTTAATGGAGGTTCGAAATGGGAAAAAAACTAATCATAATGAGTCATGTGTCAAAGCGTTTTGGTGATCAGTTGGTCTTAGACGATTTCAACCTCTATATCAATGAAAATGAGTTTATTACCTTGCTAGGTCCTTCAGGATGTGGAAAAACAACGTGTTTAAGAATTCTCGGCGGATTTGAAACCTGCGATGAGGGAACGATTGAATTTGATGGAAAAATCATCAACGATTTAGAACCGAATCAAAGAGAAATCAACACCTGTTTTCAAAAATACGCATTATTTCCGCACTTGAATGTCTTTGATAATATTGCTTTTGGTTTAAAAATAAAGAAGCTGGACAAAGAAACCATTCACGAACGCGTGATGAATATCTTAACGATGGTTAAACTAACAGGGTATGAAAATCGAGCGGTTTCGACGCTTTCTGGTGGGCAACAACAACGCGTCGCGATTGCGCGAGCCCTTATCAATCGACCAAAAGTATTATTACTCGATGAACCGCTCGCAGCCCTTGATTTAAAACTCCGTCAAGAAATGCAATATGAGCTCAAGGAAATGCAGCGTGAATTGGGGATCACGTTTATCTATGTTACCCATGACCAAGAAGAAGCTTTAACCATGTCTGATACCATCGTTGTCATGAATCAAGGTAAGATCTTACAGATTGGAACGCCAGAAGATATTTATAACGAACCCAATTCGAGGTTTGTGGCTAATTTTATTGGTGAGTCGAATATTTTATCCGGCGTCATGAAAGATGATTATTTAGTCGAATTTTGTGGCCATGAATTCGAATGTGTCGATAAAGGTTTTAAGAAAAATGAAAGGGTTGATGTCATCATTCGACCTGAAGATTTCGATTTTGTTCCCCCCTCAAAAGGTAAAATCGTTGGAACCGTTGATTCGCTTATCTTTCGGGGAGTTCATTACGAAATTAACATCATGATTGCGGGCGTAGAATACACCATTCATACGACGAAATATCGAAAAATCGGTGACAGGGTCGGATTGTCAGTCGAACCGAATAATATCCATATCATCAAACACATCGACCATGCGTAGACTAAGACCTTATTCATTACCCTACTTATTATGGATGGGGGTCTTCATATTAATTCCGACATTGATATTAATCGTTTTGGGCTTTTCAAATCTTCAATTGTATAATTTAGGCGTTTTTGAGATTACATTGGTCAATTTTACCATCTTTATTCAAGATCAAGTGGTGAGTGCGCTTTGGAACTCACTCGTATATTCAATCATAACGACGGTTATCTGCTTTATCATCGGCTACCCAGTGGCATATTATTTATCGACCCTTTCAGATAAAAAACGCAAGATATTGTTAGCGATGATGATTGTCCCGCTTTGGAGCAATATGCTTCTCAGAATTATCGCTTGGGAAAAGCTATTTATGCCGACGTCCATCATCTCTGATTTATTTGGCATCAGCTTCGATTTATTAGGAACCCCGACTGGCGTTTTAATCGGCATGGTTGCAATGTATTTGCCCTTTATGGTTTTTCCTATTTTTTCTGTTTTGGAAAAAATGGATTATAAATTGATTGAAGCCGCAAAAGATTTAGGGGCCAGTGATTTACAAACATTTGTCAAAGTAACCTTTCCACTCTCTTCAGGTGGCGTGATTTCAGGGGTTATTATGACGATGCTTCCAGCGATGACATCCTTCGTCTTACCTGCACGAATCGGACTTGGCAAAATCAATTTGATTGGCAATATCATCGAATCAAAGTTTATGAAAGAAGTCTTAGGTTCATCTGGCGCTTCCATCAATCAAGGCGCACTTATCTCGTTATTACTGATGGTACTTTCTGTCATTTCGTTCGTATTGATTACGCGAGTTGACAAGGAAGGAGAGACGTTGATATGATGAAAAAAACATTGAAGCGGAAAATTCCAAAATTGATTGGGTTATTACTGACAATCTTTAGTTTTATCATCATATTCACTCCGATTTTAGTAATTATCGTCCTATCTGTGAATGCTTCGACCAAAGGTTATTCGTGGGAAGGATTTACATTAAAATGGTACGTTGAATTGTTTCAAAATGATGTGATGAAAGAACCCATCATCAACACCTTGGTGATTGCCTTTAGTTCAACGATCATCGCAACGGTTTTAGGGACGATTTTCGCCATTGGAATAAACGCCTTAGAGAAGAAAAAGCGGGTTCAAATGATGGTCATCAATAACGTTCCAGTCGTCAATCCCGATATCGTCACAGGGATTTCATTGATGATTGTCTTCTCACTTTTAAGTTTTACCCTTGGGTATTATACCGTCTTGATTGCACATGTATTCTTCTCTATTCCTTATGTCGTTTTATCGGTCATGCCTAGGTTAAAGAAACTAGATCCGAACCTTTATGAAGCAGGTCTGGATTTAGGATGTTCCCGTATTTCAGGCATTTTCCGGGTTATCATACCGAATATCTCAACCGGAATTCTTTCCGGAGCTTTAATGGCATTTACCATGTCCATCGATGATTTTATCATCACCTACTTCACCTCAGGGGCGGAGTACATGAATGTCTCAACATGGCTTTACGCAACCTTAAGCCGCGGACGAAGTTTTACGCCTGCAGCGTATGCTTACAATATCATTATTTTTGCCGTCACAATCGCGATCATTTTGTTCGTTAATCTCAAACGTGACAGAAAGGAAAAAACAGTATGAAAAAATTAATATTTATTGGATTACTCTCGTTCTTCATGCTTGCATTAGTCGGATGCAATTCCAAACCCAAACTCTACGTCTTAAATTGGGGTGATTATATCGATCTCGATTTAATCGAATTGTTTGAAGACGAATACAACGTAAAAGTCGTTTATCGTGAGGTGGGTTCTAACGAAGAAATGGCTACCTTACTTCAAGCGGGATCTTCAGCGTATGACATCGCTGTCCCAAGCGATTACATGATTGATAAATTAAAGACGCTTTCTTTGATTCAACCCATTGATTTTACGAAGCTTTCTAACGATGACAATATGACCGTCATTCCTGAACTCTATGAGTTATATGAATCTACCGGTATCGAAGATTACATCATTCCCTATGCCTGGGGCACCATCGGCATTCTCTATAACACCAATAAACCCGCGCTAAAAACTTTGATTGAAGCCGAAGGATGGGCTGCCCTTTTTGAATATGGAGATACCTATAAAGTTGGGATGTATGATTCACCCAGAGATGCCGTTGCAGCCGCATTATTATACCTTGGCTATCATGTCAATAGTGAAAATGCTACCGAATTACTCGAAGCTGAAAATGCTTTAAAAGATGCAAATTTCACCGCATGGGGCGAAGACAATTTAAAAGGCCTTGTGATTCAAGGCACGTTAGATATGGCTTTGGTCTATTCTGGTGATTATTTTTCAGAATACTATTTAGCGATTGAAGATGAAGTGGATGTCAATTTTGATTATTATGTTCCACAAACAACCAATATCTGGGTCGATGCGATGGTCATTCCAACCATCGCACAAAACGTTGAACTTGCACATCAATTCATCGATTTCTTCTTAGATTATGAAATTGCGTTACAAAATTCAGATTATATCGGTTACGCACCTACTTTTATCGAAATCTATGATACCATGGTGACTGACCCCGATTACGGCTACGATTTTGAAACGTTTGATCCCTTTCCAGATGGCACTTACAGACAAATGTACCAATATGGGACGGATTCACGAAGCGAGTCTTTAGTTTCCATCATTGCGAGAGCGAAAGCAGCGAATTAAACAATGCGCCCTTCATGGGCGCGTTTTTTCTGTGAATCGATATCAAAATACTTTATATTTTGGCAATTTTATGCTAAAATAGACCAATAAAATCATGAAAGGTGAAAATATGAGTCGGACGAAAGAAAGAGAACTAATGATTACTGCCCTTTATGCGAGAAGCATGAGCGGTTCTTACGAAGATGAAATAATGACGACGGAAATGAGAAGCATGATTATTCAAGTGGAAGAACACTTCTCTGAAATCGATGAAATCATCTCAAACCATCTAGAAAATTGGACGATTGATCGACTCAACTATGTTGATAAGATGATTATTCGTTTTGCAGTCTATGAAATGAAATACACTGATACTCCTTATGAAGTGATTATCAATGAGGCGATTGAACTTACAAAAAAATATACGAATCTCGATGATGATAAAGCAAAAAGCTTTA
>DIJY01000034.1 GCA_002421405.1 Caryophanales bacterium UBA5632
GTTTTATTAATTCTTTGTTGGACGAAATCTTTTAGCGCAACTTGTTTTATTGCTCCTTCTAAATTGGCAACTAATACTGTTGCATTTGTCTCAAAACTGTCAATCACTAAGAAATCAACGACCGATTCATCTTTTCTTAATGCGACAAAAGAACCTAAATATTCACCAATTTCCTTCCATTTTTTGTCTGGAATTTTATAGACAGGTAAATTGACATAATTCCCAAGATTTGTGAAAATCAAAAGCGTTGATTTTGTCGATACTTCGATTTGTTTAATGATAATATCATCTTGTTTTAGTCCATTATCACCATTGACGGTGGCTAAAACACTTTTGATCGAAGACCGTTTCAAATATCCGTCACGAGTGATTGCGACAATGACTTTTTCGTGATGAATTAAGTCNNTGTTCTGAAATCGCGATTTTTTCAAGGGTATCGACAATTTCCGTTCTTCTTGCGACGGTATATTTTTCTGAAAATGTGCTTAATTCTCTTTTGATGACATTTTCAAGTTCTTTCTCATTCTTCAAAATTCGTTGAAGCAATCCAATCAAGCGGGACAAATCAAGCGATTCTTGACGCATTTCTTCAACGTCAGTCGTTGATAAACGATATAATTGCAAGGTTACAATCGCTTCGGCTTGGGGTTCAGTGAACTCAAAAACTTCCACGAGATTCTTCATTGCATCTTTTTTGCCCGTTGAATGACGAATGACTTCAATNNCTTCATCTAAAATGTCAACCATCTTCAAAAAGCCTTCAACGATATGTTTCCGTTTTTCAGCCTTCGTCAATTCAAAATAAGAACGATTTCTAATGACTTCCTTTTGATGGATAATATAACTATCGAGGATTTCAAGAATCCCCATCTGTTTTGGCGATTTGTTATTAATCGCTACCATGTTGTAATTAAAAGACATCGATAGTTCAGTATTTTTCTCTAAATATGCTAAGACAATCTCGGAGTTAATTCCTTTTGTGATTTCAATGGCGATTCGTAACCCTTCACGATCAGATTCATCACGAACTTCAACGATTCCATCAATTTTCTTTTTTAAACGGATATCATCAATTTTTCTGACGAGATCAGCTTTATTGACTTCATAGGGTATTTCCGTTACTAAAAGCAACGTATCAGTCACTTCGACACGCGATTTCATGACGATACGACCTTTACCCATTAAGAATGCTTTCTTGATTTCATCGGTACCGGTCGCAATGCCACCGGTCGGAAAATCAGGACCTTTCATAAATTGCATTAAATCATCGACCGATGAATCCTGATGGTCAATTCGGTAAATGGTGGCTTCGATGACTTCGTTGAGATTATGAGGCGGGATATTGGTAGCGTAACCCGTAGCCATGCCCATCGATCCATTGACTAATAGATTCGGAAATTTAGCCGGTAATACAACCGGTTCATATTCTTCATCGTCAAAATTCGGGATAAAATTAACAGTTTTTTTGTCGATATCTTGAAGCAAAGCTTCCGCAAATGGAGAAAGACGCGCTTCAGTATAACGCATCGCTGCCGCTGAGTCGCCATCGATAGAACCGTTGTTACCATGCATATCAATGAGTAAAGTCCCCATTTTCCAAGGTTGACTTAAACGCACCATCGCATCATAGACCGAAGAATCACCATGAGGATGATATTTACCGATGACTTCACCAACGATTCTCGCTGATTTCTTAAACGGTTTATCTGAACCCATTCCAAGCTGGTTCATCGCAAAAAGAATTCGTCTTTGAACTGGTTTCAGTCCATCACGAACGTCTGGCAATGCACGATCTTGGATGATATATTTTGAGTATTTACCGAAGCGATCTCCAATGATTGTTTCTAAGTTTTCACTGCGGATTTTTTCTTCGACAAACGCTTCAATCTTCTTTTTAGTCGTCGTAGCCATTATTCTGCCCCCTTGATCTTAAAATCGTCTTCAGAGGCAAAGGAGACATTGGAGTCAATCCATTCTTTTCTTGGTTCAACGTCATCACCCATTAATACCCGAATTCTTTGTTCAGCGTCTGCCATATCTTCGATAGTCACCTTAATCAAAGTTCGAGTGGTTGGATCCATGGTTGTGTCCCAAAGTTGTGGGGCGTTCATTTCACCTAACCCTTTATAACGTTGAATATTGTATGTTTTATAAGCGCGACAAATACTTTCTCGGTCTTCTTCATCCCAAGCGTATTTGACTTCTTCTTTTTTTCCTAATTTAGTAATCTTGTAAAGCGGTGGTAAAGCAATATATAATTTCCCAGCTTCGACCAGCGGACGCATATAGCGGAAAAAGAAAGTAATTAACAAAACTTGAATATGGGCGCCATCGGTATCCGCATCGGTCATGATAATGACTTTATTATAGTTTGATTTTGCAATATTAAAATCCGACCCTAATCCCGCACCGATCGTTGAGATAATGGTTGCGATTTCCTCGTTTTTTAGAACATCTTCCATCTTTTGCTTTTCTGAGTTAATGACTTTCCCGCGCAATGGCAGAATCGCTTGAAAACGGCGATCACGGCCTTGTTTTGCTGAACCGCCTGCAGAATCACCTTCGACTAAGAAAAGTTCGTTAATCTTCGGATTTTTCGATGTAGCGGGGGATAGTTTACCCGAGAGAATCGTTTCGGTTTTTGAAACCTTCTTTACAAGTCTTGCATCCTCTCTTGCTTTTCGAGCGGCTTCACGCGCATTGCGAGCATTCAAAGCTTTTTCGATTAGCTCCGAAGCGATTTGCGGATTTTCTGTCATGAATATCGAGAGTTGATCGGTTACGACGGTTTCTACAGCGGATCTCGCTTCCGGAGAACCCAGTTTATTCTTGGTTTGACCTTCAAATTGAAGCAAATTTTCAGGAATTCTAACCGAAATAATTGCGGTCAGTCCTTCACGAATATCAGCCCCTTCAAGGCCATCATCGTTGGCTTTGATTAAATTCATTTTTTTCCCATAATCATTAAACACTTTTGTATACGCCGATTTAAAACCAGTTTCATGCGTTCCGCCGTCTTTTGTGCGGACGTTATTCACAAAGGATATTAAATTTTCGCTGTATGATTTTGCGTACTGAAAAGCAACCTCGACTTCCATTTCCGAGGCTTTTCCGTCAAAATATTCAGCGGGATGAACGGTAGCCTTTTGTTGATTTAAAAAATCGACATAGGCTTTTACGCCATCTTCATATAAAAAAGTCGCTTTTTGTTTGCTACGCTCATCAATTAATTGCATTTTGAGTCCTTTGATTAAAAAGGCGCTTTCACGAAGTCTTTCTTCTAAAATTGCATAATTAAAAAGGGTCGAAGAAAAAATCGAAGCATCGGGTTTAAACCATACATCGGTACCGTTTTTCTTGGTCTCACCGATGACGATTAACTCTTTGACTTTTTTTCCACCTTTTTCAAATCGCATTTGATACATTAACCCATCGCGATGGACTGTCACTTCTAAAAATTCTGACAATGCATTGACAACGGATGCACCAACGCCATGTAAACCACCACTGACTTTATAAGCGCCGCCTTGGGCTCCAAATTTACCACCGGCATGAAGTTTTGAAAAAATTACTTCAACGGCAGTGATGCCTGATGAATGCATATCAACTGGCATTCCGCGGCCATCATCAGAAACAACAACTGAATTGTCTTCTTTGATGACGACTTTTATATTTGAACCATAACCTGCGAGGATTTCATCAATTGAGTTATCGACTATTTCCCAAACTAAATGATGAAGTCCCCGTGAGTCTGTTGATCCGACATACATCCCTGGACGTTTTCGGACAGCTTCAAGGCCCTCAAGAATTTGAATGGACTGGGCGGTGTAATTTTCTTTGATTTTTTCACTCATGTCTATGACCTCTTTTGCATGTCTTCATTATACCAAAAGTTTGGAAAATTTTATAGTTGTTTTTTTAGGTTTTGTGATATAATCATAAAGAATTAGGAGGATTACTATGGTTAAATATTTATTAGTCATATTCGCTTATCTGATTGGGTCAATTCCCTTTTCTTTTATATTAGGTAAAATATTTAAAGGTCAAGATATTCGTAAACTCGGGAGTGGAAATCTTGGCGCAACCAATGCGTTTCGTGTGTTTGGAAAGCCAATTGGCTTTGCGGTATTAATTCTAGATACACTCAAGAGCGGCTTCTTGGTATTCATCATGATTAATACAGATTGGATGAGCACTTGGGATTTGTTTCCAGCATTAATTTATGGTTTTATTTCCGTCATTGGTCATGTTTTCCCGATTTGGTTTAAATTTAAAGGCGGTAAAGGTGTTGCGAGTTCTTTTGGATTATTGTTAATCTATAATCCTTTGGTCGCTTTAGCGATGGTGATTACCTTTTTAATCACTGAATATATTACAAGGTATGTCAGTGTTTCATCGACTGTTGCTGCAATCATGGCATTTATCACCGTGGTTTGTTTACATTTCTTTGTCACACCAGATTTGATTTTCGTGATTATTACGGGGCTGAGTGCAGCCTTGATTATCGTGAGACATCGTTCAAATTATAAACGTTTAAAATTAGGAACAGAAAATCGAGTTAAACTATTTGATAAACTCGACCAATTCTTTAAAAAAGAGCAATAAAAAATGAGACTGCGAAGTCTCATTT
>DIJY01000059.1:0-1441 GCA_002421405.1 Caryophanales bacterium UBA5632
CCAGAAACGTAAGAATGATAATTAATGGGTCTTCCCACTTCATCTTCAATCAAATCAAGTGCTTTTCGTTGCGCTCTCACTTGTTTTCTAGAAATAGGAACACCACCAACACCTTGAGGCGTACCTTCAATTAAAGAATCAAAATGGGATTGTCCGGCTGTGCGAATGACCATGATATGGTCCGCGCCGTGCCAAGCGGCCATTCTCATTCTTCTGATGTCGTCTTCAAAACGGCCTGAAGCGATTTCCGTGGTAATGACTTGAATCGGTTGTGGATCGATTCCGCTGAAATATTTCGCAGCCGGCAATGCAACGCTATTTGTCAGCGGCATGGAAAGATCATGATATTCATAACCGTGGGCTTTGAAATTAGGAGCGGGTATTCTCCAAGTCCATCCTTGTCGTCGTGGAGTATAATTCTCTAAATCTTGAAGCAAATTACGAATATCGAGTTTATCATTTGGTTTCATGATTGATCACCCCAAACGATTCCATCACGATGCTCCAACCTTCACCTTTTAAAAGTTCGAGACCAGCGTCACGGATTGATTTTTTTGTAATGACTGAATATTTATATACGCAATGTCCCGCACCTTTTCCCATCAAATGATGTTCGATGGTTTGATCAACAATCGTTTTCGCTTCGAGCGAAGAGAAACCCATTCTTAATAGCACAGAACGTTCGATTGAGGGCGTGGTATGGGTTTTGGCAAGTGTGACGAGTGGTGCGACTGATTGATCTGTCAGAAGCCAAAAACGAGTTTTCAGTTCTTCATCAGTTAAATTTGCTAAGTGTTTGCGACGCGTCTCAAAATCGTCGATTCTTACATTCGATTTATCCATGTTATTCCTCCCACTGAATGTGATTTGCCTTTAATACGTTTTTAATAAATTCCACGGAGGCTCGCGTTTCCTCGACGAGAAATTCTAAATCGGTTTTGAGAATATTTTTTTCATTTTTAACTAAATTCTTAATAAGAGAGACCCGTAATTTATCTAATTCAATTTCCTCGGTTTTAATCATAGCGATATCGAAAGGGAGTATAATATTCTTTCCCGGTATTTCATCAACCGGATTTCCAAAACGAACATCAATCCCATTTTTTCTAGCAAAAGAAAGCTGCGCCTGATGATGCTTTCCAGCACCGGTATATTCAGTTTCCTGGACGACCAAGATTTGATTTTCATTCATCTCTTGCGCTAGGGAAAAGGCTGCAGCAAGCGAAATATTACCAGCGGGTCCTCTTTCGATTCCTTCTAATGCAACCAAG
Organism: Caryophanales bacterium UBA5632; assembly: GCA_002421405.1. Classification (GTDB taxonomy): domain Bacteria; phylum Bacillota_I; class Bacilli_A; order Izemoplasmatales; family Hujiaoplasmataceae; genus UBA5603. The sequence continues at coordinate 1,272 of DIJY01000059.1, forward strand.
GCTTCTGTGATGAAGAAGACTTCACCTTGTTTGACTGTCACATAACGGTCCATGTATCTTAAGGGTCTCGCTGCAGAACGAGGAACGTCACTTCGATCAGGATAAGTTACAAAAGGAATTCCGAAACCGGTATGCCCAGTGGTAAATGATTTCTTATTAAAATCAGTGTC
>DIJY01000059.1:1482-2045 GCA_002421405.1 Caryophanales bacterium UBA5632
ATCCGTCGAATCCCTCTTGCAGTGCCAGTTAAATTCCCACCACCCGCATTCGTCACAACGACCTTATCAGGATATTTGCCTGTCAATTTCAAGGTATCTTCAACAAGTTCATATCCGAGTGTTTCAATGCCTGTCACCCCAAAAGGAGAATATAATGAAGCATTAAAATAACCGGTTTCTTCAAGCAGTTTTAAAAAGACATAAAAGAGCTCTGGACCGACTGTTGTTTGAACAACTTCCGCTCCATACGCTTCACACGCTCTTGCTTTTTCAATAATCTCAGGTTGCCCCATGCCAGAAGAATCATAACACTCTTGAACAACAATGCATTTGAGTCCGTATTTTGCCGCTTGAGAAGCCACTGCGGCACCATAGTTTCCAGAAGTTGCGGCAATGACACCTTTAAATCCTAACTTCTTTGCTTGGTAGCACGCCATCGAAGCTCTTCTTGCTTTAAAAGACCCTGAATCGTTTAAAGCTTCATCTTTGATAAAGATGCGAGCCCCTTTGCCGGGGGCTGCACATTTTCTAGCTAAAGCGGATAAATTTTTAAGTTCTTTAAG
>DIJY01000059.1:2110-3387 GCA_002421405.1 Caryophanales bacterium UBA5632
TATCGGTCATAATCAATTTGAATTGCCGTTTTCATGATTTCATTTTTTCTTGATAATACACTTTCATAATCGGAGGTTTTACTCATCTTGTGCCTCCTTTAAAGCGTCTTTTACCATGCGATCGATGATTAAGAGTTCAGGAATAAAATCACCATAATCATGGTGGTAGCTTGGATTGACAGCAATCAAAGTTCCGTTTTCTTTCCTCCCAGTCAAAGTTTCAATGAGGACGGAAGTATTCATCTCAGCATCTTCACAAAGATAACCTTTAACCCACATCTCTAATGGAACTTTTTTTGTTTCTTCTGGGATTTGAGCCGATCTTTCGGCTGGAGTTAAAACGACTTTGTGGATTTGAACCCACGAGCCTTTTTTAATCATCAAAGTCACTCGCTTTCAATCATATCTCTAACGTCACCGATAATCGCTCTTGGAATTGGTAAATCAATCATCGTTTTGAGTCCTGGTCGGGCATTAATGACATGAGGAATCATGTTGACGCAGATGGCGATGGTTCCCACGCCGCCATTCACTTCCGGCTTTATTGACATATGAATATCGGGATTCCCTTTTAAAGTAATATAATCACCCGTTTCAACACCGGCTAATTGGGGCTCGATTTGTTGCGGATGATGGAGTTTAATCATTGGTTTTCCATCGATATAAGCAACGGCATTCATATCGACACCAGCGACATCCCCACTTTTCGCAAATCCATAAGGTGATTTACGATCAACATCAGTAATGATGGGAGCCATGGTTTGTTCAAATTTCGATAAATTCAACCCTAAAGCCTCTTGCATTAAACCAACCGATTCTTTAAAGCCGACGTGGCCAGCAAGTTCTCCCTTGCTCATTCTGTCCTTAAATTCGTTTGCTGTTATTCCAACGCCTTGTTCTTCCATCACGGTCACACCGAAAGGAGATAATGAATTGATTCTTGATATTTCAATATCATGAACTTCTTCCATGACACCGGTTAAAGCAATGGCTAAAACATCCATCATCATCCCTGGATTCACACCGGTTCCTAAAACTGTGACGCCGAATTCTTTCGCAAGAAGATTCATTTTATCAGCCAATTCTGGCTCTCCGGCTTTTGGATAACTCATTTCTTCAGCGGTTGAAATGATGTCAACCCCTTGTCTTATAAGCCACTCAATTTTAGGATAGGCTTTCTTTGTAAATGAATCCGTGGCTAATAAGACGATATCACATTCATCTTTTTTAACGACATTTTCGATATTGGGTTGAACAAAAACATCTTTTTTAGGTTT
>DIJY01000059.1:3409-5627 GCA_002421405.1 Caryophanales bacterium UBA5632
GTAATCTCAAATCCTTTTTTCTTGAGAAGCATTTTTGCCATGCCTGATCCCATCGCACCAAAACCCCAAATAACAACTTTAACTGTCTCTTTTCGCATATAAAATCCTCCTATAGTGTAATTTTAGTTCCTGATTTACCTTCAAGGGCAAGAGCGGCTTTTTCAAGGGATGCAATAATCGCAACTCTTCCTTTTTTTGACTCAGCGAATAAAATCGCAGCTTCAACTTTTGGTAACATGGAACCTTTTGCAAAATGACCTTCTTTAATATATTCCTTCGCTTTATCAACTAAGATTTCATCCAATTCTAGGTGATTTGATTTATTAAAATTGATGGCGACTCTATCAACCGCTGTCAAGATAAATAGATAATCCGCATCAACTAAATCAGCGAGTTTCTGTGAAGCAAAATCTTTATCGATGACGGCTGCGACCCCACGATAGCCAAATCCGTCTTTCGCAACAGGAATACCACCGCCGCCAACAGTGATGACCACATGTCCGGCATCGACTAAACATTTGATGATATCAATGCCGACAACGCCCATGGGTTTGGGACTTGGAACGACTCTTCTATAGCCTCTTCCAGAATCCTCTCTCATGATATAACCTTTTTTTATTTCAAGCTCTTTACTTTCTGCTTCTGTATGGAAAGTGCCAATTGGCTTGGAAGGATGTTCAAAAGCGGGATCATTGGGATCCACTTCAACTTCTGTCACAAGCGTGACGACTTCTTTGTGAAAGCCAATCGCATTTAATTCGGCTCTAAGCGCGTTTTGGAGATGATAGCCAATGTAACCCTGACTCATCGCTCCACACTCGGGGAAGGGCATTGCGTGCTTTATGACCTTATCATGTTCAGCCGTCTCAAAGACGAGATTAATCATTCCGACTTGCGGACCATTGCCATGGGCAATTATAACTTCATGACCCCTCGCAATTAATTCCGCAATCGGTTTTACCGTATTTTTGACCAGTTGTAATTGTTCTTCCGGCGAATTGCCTAATGCATTTCCGCCTAACGCGACGACGATGCGGCTCATTCGTTGATCCCCAAGGTCGCAACCATCACAGCTTTAATTGTGTGCAATCGATTTTCTGCTTCATCAAAAACAACGGATTGTTTTGATTCAAACACCTCTTCAGTCACTTCAAGACCGTTTAATCCAAACTTCTTATAAATGTCCATTCCCATCGCGGTCTCGGTATTATGGAAAGCAGGTAGACAGTGCATGAAAATGGCTTTTTCGTTTGCGATATCCATCACTTGTTTGTTAATTTGATAGGGGAGTAACAACTTAATTCTTTCTTCCCAAACAGAATCAGGTTCGCCCATTGAAACCCAAACATCGGTGTATAAAACATCGACGTTCTTACAACCGGCTTTGACATCTTCGGTGAGGGTAATTTTTGCGCCTGTTTCTTTGGCGATATCTTGACAGATTTTAACTAATTTTTCATCCGGCCATAAATTCTTTGGGGCAACGGCACGGAAATCCAATCCCATCTTCGCTGAACCAATCATGAGGGAATTACCCATGTTATTTCTTGCATCGCCGAGGTAGGCGAACTTGATTCCTTTTAAATGTCCTTTATGTTCAATAATCGTTAAAAAATCAGCTAAGATTTGCGTCGGATGATAAGTATCTGTCAACCCATTCCAGACTGGAACACCGGAATATTTCGCTAAAATTTCGACGGTTTCTTGTTTATAACCGCGATATTCAATTCCATCATACATTCTTCCTAAAACGCGAGCGGTATCTTTGATGCTTTCTTTTTTGCCCATTTGTGACCCCGTTGGTCCCAAATAAGTAACATTCATGCCTTGATCCATTGCGCCGACTTCAAAGGCACAACGAGTTCGAGTTGAATCCTTTTCAAATAATAAAACGATATTTTTTCCTGGGTGATGTTGTTTTTCATTTCCTGATAATTTATCGTTTTTGAGTTGTTTTGATAAATCTAAAAGGTACTGAATTTCTTCGGTTGTAAAATCGAGTAATGTTAATAGGTGACGGTTTTTTAAATTGATTTTCATGTATTCCTCCACTGTATATTTTAATTTAAAGACTTTCGCGTTCTAAAGGCATGCTCATGCATCGGGGGCCGCCGCGACCTCTTGAGAGTTCGCTTGATGGAATTTCATGTACGGTGATGCCATGATTTCGTAAAATTGCGTTGGTGATGTGATTGCGTTCATAACTGATTACGACACC
>DIJY01000059.1:5667-6296 GCA_002421405.1 Caryophanales bacterium UBA5632
CCGCAAGGAATTAAAGTCACTTTGGTATTGAGATAAGTATCTAAAATCTTTTGTAACGATTGTTCAATCGGTTTGACATGCAGTTTGCCAAAGCGTTTAGGGTCTCTTGTCAATTCATAGACTTTGATGGTGCGAGTCAATTCGCTATGAATGACAAATTTACCATGGTCGACTTGGGTCAATACGGTATCGAGATGCATAAAAGCTCTGCCCTTTGGAATATCAAAAGCGAGGACTTTTTCAAAACTTGTTTCGTATTTATAAAATAAGTTTTTAGCCAGCTTTTCAATTGCCGAAGGATGCGTTCTTTGGCTCACGCCAACCGCCAGAATCTTATCCGTTAAGATTAAGATATCTCCGCCTTCAATCGAAGATAATTCATCGCGGCCATAGAGAAACTGTTCTGTTTTTTTATAGAATGGATGATATTTAAAGACATAGTCAGCGTAGATGGTTTCACGACTTCTTGTTAAAGTTGACATTTTCGATATCGCAACACCGTGACCAATGACACTAAAAGGATCTCTCGTGAAATATAGATTAGGCATCGGGTCCGTAACGAATGGGTAATCTCGAATGTGGTCGGATAATGTTCTGACGACGAAATTAGGAACTTCCATTTTTAAGAT
>DIJY01000059.1:6329-13845 GCA_002421405.1 Caryophanales bacterium UBA5632
GCAATAACCTCAGCTAAAGTCTCGCTAGTGACTTGAGCTTCGCTAATAAATTGTTTGATAAATTGGCGTTTAATGTCTTCTGCCTGATTAAGAGCTTCTGCCACTAAATCAGATAGATATACCACTTTAACGCCCGCTTTTTTAAAAACGCTTGCGAAAGTATCATGTTCAATTCTGGCTTTATCAAGCCATGGTATATCATCAAACAAAAGAGATTCTAGCCATTTCGGTGTGAGGTTTTCGATTTCTCCCCCCGGTCTGTGCAACATGACTGTTTTTAATTTTCCAATTTCAGATGAAACATTTAATACTTTCATTTTATTCCTCCCATGTTCGCTAGTAATCTTCGGTTAATGGTTTTAATGATTTTTCCATTTTTACAATAAACCCTGGGTAACCTGTCACTGAAAATGCAAGTCGCCTGATAATTGTTGGTTTTGATTTTCTCAGCGTATTCATCAATTGAGATATGTTCGCCGATTAATTCGACTTTTGTTCCTTCTGGATACGGTTTTGGTAATTTGACCAAACAGTAATCCATACAGATGCGACCGACAATGGAACAATACTCGCCATCAATATAAACTCGCCCGTTTTCTAATCTGCGGTCATATCCATCCGCATAGCCAATAGGAATGGTTCCAATAAATTCAGTTTCTTGAGTTTCATAGATGCCGTTATAGGAAAGTTTTTCACCCTTCGGAACCGTCTTGACTTGAACGAGGCTTGAATAGAGGCTTAATGATGGTTTTAATTCGAAATCAAGCAGCACATTCTTTGATGGTTTTAAGCCATTAATCATCAAACCGATGCGGACCATATTCACAAACTTTGGCTTGGATTTGAAAGTACCCGCACTATTGGCAATATGAACCAGTTTATTTGTTAAGTCGATTCCTTCAAGCATTTCTTCAAAGCGCTTCAGCTGCATTTGATAATAGAAATCATCTTGTTCCTCAGAGGTTGCTAAATGCGAGAAAATCCCAACAAAATCAAAATGAGGGTTAAATTCAATCAGTTTGATTGCTTGAATAAGTTCTTCTTTATGGGTCATTCCCAGTCTACCCATGCCGGTATCGACCTTGAAATGAATTCGAATCGGTTTTCCATGATAGACTTCAATGGCTTTTTTCACCCAATCAAGACTATGAACACTGATTGTTAGCTGATATTTATGAATGAGCGGAAGGTCGAGGGTGCGAATTCCCCCTAAAACCAAAATCGGACAAACTATTTTTGCCCGTCTTAATTCAATGGCCTCATCCACCGTCGCAACGGCAAAATGCGATACACCCGATGCAAGCAATGTTTTGGCGATCATGAAGGCTCCATGTCCATATGAGTCAGCCTTGATGACCGCCATGAGGGTCATATCTTTAGTTTTTGCCATTAAATGGGTGATGTTGTGAGTGACATTGTCTAGATTAATTTCAAGGTAAGTATCTCGGTAGTATTTCATCCTATTACCCGCCTTCACTAATCATATTTTAACATACAAACGCTTTCATTTGAAGAGGAATCGATCGCGAATATACGAATTTTGTCGATTAAAATAAAAAAAGACTTTTATTTGTTCAAAATAAAAGTCATTCTGTCTTTTTGTTGCATATCTTGAAGCGTAAATATTTCTGCTTCGGGGAAATAGGTCCTCGCAATGCGACGAATTGACTCTGCTTTATCATACCCATGTTCAAAAGCAATCATCGAACGATCATTCAAAACTGATTTTGCATTCGCTAAAATAATCTGATAAAACTTGAGTCCGTCATCGCAACCGAATAAAGCGACGGATGGTTCGTTTTTAATGATGATTTGATCAACGATTTCATCGGTTGGAATATAGGGAGGATTCGAAACTAATATATCAAATTTCATCCCTTTTAAAGGCTCAACCATGTCCCCTTGAAGAAATTGGACGGCCGCCCCAATCGTTTGAGCATTCGCTTTCGCAACGTCTAAAGCTGAAGCCGATATATCAGTAGCGTAGGTGTCAAACGCCGGTTCTTCCATCTTTAATGCGATGGCCAAACAGCCAGAACCCGTCCCAACATCAACGAGTTTTACTGGCGTTGAATTAAATACTTCATCATAATAGACTAAAACATTTGCGACCAATTCTTCAGTTTCAAACCTTGGAATCAAGACCCGATCGTCAACGATAAACTTGTATCCATAGAAATAAACATAGCCTATCAAGTACTGAACCGGAATCTGTTCAAAAATATAGGAATTTACCGCCTTTTCGAAGGCCAAATGCTTTTCTTCAGGCATGGCTTTATCCATTGATAAATAGAGTTCTGTGGGTTCTAATTGAGCAAAGTGTAGCATTAAGAGTTTGATTGCTGAAGCTTCTAAATGATGCGTTCTTGCCAGTTTTTCATTCGTTCTTAAAACATCTTGATAGCTGGGCATCTTATTCTTCTGCTTTCATGAGTTTACGTTTTACTTCTTCGGAAATTAATGCTTCAATGACCGCATCTAATTTACCTTCCATGACACGGTCTAATTGTTGAATCGTGAAGTTGATTCGATGGTCCGTGATTCGGTTTTGAGGGTAGTTATAAGTCCTAATTTTTTCACTGCGATCGCCGGTGCCAATTTTACTTTTTCGTTCAACGCCTTCTTTATCCAATCGTTCTTGTAAAGCATTGTCATATAGTCTAGACCGTAAGATTTTAAAGGCTGAAGCCTTATTTTCGTGCTGACTTTTTCCATCTTGACATTGGACGATGGTTCCAGTGGGAACGTGGAGTAATCGCACAGCAGATTTCGTCGTATTCACGGATTGTCCTCCAGGACCTGAAGAACAGAAAGTATCAATCCGAACATCGGCTAAATTGATTTCAAAGTCAAATTCTTCGGCTTCCGGTAATACTAAAACTGTTGCCGTTGAAGTATGAATTCTGCCTGCGCCTTCGGTTGCGGGAACGCGTTGAACCCGGTGTACACCGGATTCATATTTCATAAAGGAATAGACGGAATCGCCAGAAATTGTAAATTCGATTTGGCCAAATCCACCCGCTTCCGATTCAATTAAGTTTAAGACTTCAATCTTCCATGATTTAATTTCTGAAAATTTAGAATACATGCGAAACAAATCACCGGCGAAGATATTCCCTTCATCGCCTCCAGCTGCGCCTCTAATCTCAACAATGACGTTTTTTTCATCGGCCGGATCTTTGGGAATCAATAAAAGTTTTAATGCTTCTTCAAGCAGTGGAATTTGTTGGTGGACCTGTTCTAATTCCATCTCTGCCATCTCACGAATTTCAGGGTCATGTTCTTTCGCCATCTCTTTCAAATCATCGAGTTGTGCTAAGTTATTTTTATATTTTTGGTAGACTTCAACGGTCTTTTCAAGACTTCTCTGTTCTTTGGATAAAGCCGTCAATTGTTTTATATCAGAAGATACCGCCGGATCCATTAGCAACGCTTGAATATGGTGATATCTTTCTTCGATTTGATCTAATCTTTCGTTTAACATATCAATGCCTCCTTATTTAAAGTTTTAAGCAACTTGCAAAGAAAAAACAGTCAAAGGCCGCTAGTAGCCGCCTCTAGACTGTTCGGAATCAACAACTTCTTCTTCGTAAGAGCTTGTACTTCTATTACTAAAGGTTGACATATTCCGATTAAAAAGTAATTCAAATTTACCAATGGTACCACTTCGGTTTTTCGCTATAATTAGATCGACGAGATTCTTTCTTGCCGTTTCTTGGTCATAATAATCTTCGCGATATAAGAAAATGATGATATCAGCATCCTGCTCAATCGATCCGGACTCACGTAAGTCGGCCATGATCGGTTCTTTTTCTTTCCGGTTTTCAACATTACGCGACAACTGGGACAAAGCAATGACAGGAACTTTGAGTTCACGGGCGGTTTCTTTCAATACACGACTGATTTCAGAAACTTCTTGAACGCGGTTTGCTTGGTTATGTACCGAACCAGATAATAGTTGAAGGTAGTCAATGACGATTAAATCGAGTTTGCCTTCTTGTTTCAACTTCCGGCATTTGCTTCGCATATCCGTCACTTTTACAGTGCCAGAATCATCAAAATGAAGATTTAGTTCCGATAAAGAATCGACCGCAAAATGAATTTTTTCCCATTCTTGCGAGTTGAGATTTCCTTGACGAATTCTAAAATTATCCACTTGCGACTGGCAGGAGAGCAATCGCATAACCAATTGATCAACACCCATTTCTAAAGAAAAGAAAGCGATATGCGGCCGGTTATTATTTTTAGCAACGTTCAAAGCCAGATTTAAAGCGAAGGCTGTTTTTCCCATCGAAGGACGGGCAGCGATGATAATTAAATCAGAGTTTTGTAACCCGAGGGTAAATTTATTGAGTTGATAGTATTTTGTATCAAGACCGGTTACGTCGCCACCAATTTGCGCCTGTTCAGCGATTTTATCGACTAATAGATTGGCAATTTCACCCACATCTTTAAAATCAGAAGTTCGTTTTTCTTTGGTGATTGAAAAGATGTCGCGTTCAACATCATCGATAAATTCAGGGGCATTTTCAACCGAATAAGATTTTTCGATGATTTCACGACAGGTGTCTTGAATTTGTCTTAAGACTGATTTGTCTTTAACAATGTTGATATAATTCATTAAATTCGCATTGGAAGGAACGGCATCGACCAATCCAGAGATATATTGAATTCCACCCGCTTTTGCGAGCATATTCATATTCTCAAGTCGATCCGTGAGCGTCGTAAAGTCGATGAAAATACTCTCTTGGAATAAAGATTTCATCGCTTGATAGATCGCTTGATGATTGGGTAAATAGAAATCGTGATCTTGAAGTTTATCTAAGATTGTCTTCAAGGAACCTTGCTCAAAAAATACCGAACCGAGCACGGCTTGTTCAGCATTAATACTTTGAGGGATTTTCTGTTCCATAAGTTAGGCTCCTTTATTCTTTCGTATCGTTTTTTTGTTCTTCCAATATTTGTAGATTGATGGTTGCGGTGACATCCTTATGAAGTCTGATTGGAATTTTATATTCACCTAACGAGTGGATATTATCCTCTAACATGATTTTGCGTTTATCAATCTCTAAATTATATACTTTCTTATATTCATCAGCGATTTGTTTAGAACTGACTGCGCCAAATAGCTTGCCACTTTCGCCAACGTTAACGTAGAGTTTTAATGGACTTACTTCAATTTCTGATTTTAATCGTTTCATGATTTCAAGTTCAATTTCAGCTTCTTTTTCCACTTTAATTTTTTCATTTTCGATTGATTTAACATTCGATTGACTGGCTTCAATGGCCTGTTTTGATGTGAGGAGGAAATTACCATAGCCGTTGGCGACTTCAATGATTTCGCCTTTTTTTCCTTTACCTTTTACGTCTTTCATTAAGATAACTTTCATATTTTGTTCCTCCTTATAAGTTGTATTCAAAATTTCTTCGATTTTTGCAACGATTTCTGCGATATTGCCGTTTTGAACCTGTGCAGCAGCGTTATTTAAATGTCCGCCACCACCGAATTGTTCCATGATGACTTGGACATTGAAGCGGTCAACAGAACGTGAAGAGATGGCAACCGTATCGTTTGAGATTAAACCGATAGCAAAGGAAGCAATGATTCCATCAATCTCTAAAAGTTCATCTGCGGTTTTTGCAAGTTGAACTCGATCCGATTTGTTTTCTTGCGGTAGTGCCGCAATCGCAAAATGCGATAAAATGATTTGGGCTGAGTTGACGAGATTCGATTTTGTTTTGATATCATCCAATGATTCTCTTAAAATTAATTTCGCTTTAAAGGGATCGGCACCATACATTTTGAGCATCGCCGCCGCTTCAAAAGTTCGAACACCCGTGCGGTAAGTAAAATTACTCGTATCAATCATCATTCCTGCGAGCATCACTGTTGCTTCAAAAGAATCGATTTCAAGTTCATAGTTGTAGAGTTCCATCAGTTCAACGACAAGTTCAACGGATGAGGAGGCGTAGGGTTCAACATAACTGAGGTTGACTTCAGAAAGAATGGAATCAACTCTTCGGTGATGGTCGATAATGGCGATGTTTTTTGTTCTTTCAATCAATTTTGGCTCGATGGTTTGTGTGGGCGAATGATGATCAACGATGATAAGCAACGTATTTTGGTTGATTTGATTGAGGGCATCTTCAGGGTCAATGATGTATTCCATCAACTTTACAAATTCGCGATTCATCATGTCAATGACCTTGTTCGTCGTTTGATCGACTTTATCAAAATCAAGCACGATGTGCGCATTCTTATTTTGAACTAATGCCATGTGTAATAATCCAATGGAGGCGCCAAAAGCATCTAGGTCAGTTGAGATATGAGGCATGATCAAAGTCGCTTCATGTTTTGCAATTAAATCACTAATTGCTTTGGAATTGATTCTAGCTGTGATTTTTGTCCGTTTTTCAACGGTATTCGATTTTCCACCATAAAACTTGAGTGGTTGATTTTGCATATTGACAACGACTTGGTCGCCACCGCGGCCATGAGCAAGTTTTAATGCATCCTCTGCCATTTCACCCAGTTTATCACTCACAACTTCAGCACAGGCGATGCCCATACTTAAAGTGACTCTCACTTCGTTTTGAGTTGAAATTTCATTGATTTGATCGAGAATCGTAAATTCATCTTTCAAGGCGAGATCGAGTTGCTTTTTGGTTAAAACGAATGCCGATTTTTCACTTCTTAAATTCATGAAATAAATATCGTATTTCTTGCACCAATTATCAAGGGCAGCGAGATACTTTCCTTGTAATGTCGTTTTGACTTGAAAATCGAGATTAGCCGTTGCATCATCGAGATTATCAAGATTTAAAAAGCCGATGACGTTTGTATTCTCATTGAGACGGCGTTTCATTGCTTCGCGGTCAGTCACTTCAAACATGTAGACACATTTATTCTTGGGATAATGAACGATTTCAAAATCTTTGCCATAGACGCTGATTAAAAATTTACCTTCCCGTTTTTGAACCATATTATGAAGGTCTTCATGAATAAAACTAATTTTACGATCAACCAAGATGTTAGAAAAATATTCTTTAGCCGCATTGTTTGACCATTTGATTGTATAGCTATCATCATAAAGGAACATTCCGACTGGTAGGTAATTAAGCGCAATGTCTTCACTATTTTTCAAACGCTTTTGCGTCATGACAGCTTCTTTAATTTTATTTTCAAGCAAATGAATTTTTCCACTGCGACGATAGTTGGTCAGCAAACTAATCATCACTGACAAAAAGACCGCCGTAAGTAATACGACGAATAGAATCATCAAAATGAGGTTGTTTTGGCCTATCAAATACAAGACCCCGACGGTACCAAATGATAGATAGGCAATGCTTGCGAGAATCGTCAGAACTAACGTGCTATTCTTTATCAAACAGACGTCCCCTCTTTCAGGAAATATATCATAATAATTATATCACAAGTCATTATAAAAGCAAATCAGCATCCAAATTCTACAGAAAAAAAAGACTCTAAGAGTCTTCAGAGTGTAGACAAAGTATC
>DIJY01000069.1 GCA_002421405.1 Caryophanales bacterium UBA5632
ATTCAATCAAAATACCCACAGGCCGTCATTAGCGATGAAATCTGTAATTCAACTAGGATCCGTCAAGAAGCGGTTTTAAAGTCGAATAATGCCGTTGATTTGTGTTTTGTCGTCGGGGATCCTTTTAGTAATAACACCGCAAGTCTGGTCAAATTATCAAAGACCCTTACTAGCGCCATCACGTACGCCATAGAATCCGTTGAAGATATTCAACCAGCGCAACTCATGGGTTATAAAACAGTCTCCGTCACGAGCGGGGCATCAACGCCGACCCAGATTACCAATCAAGTCATTGCGTATTTAAAGCAATTTGATGAAACCGACAAATCAACTTGGATAAAGTAACAGTTCATCACAAAAAAAACTTTCTTTTTGTTGCACTCTGGTTTATAATAGACTAAGCAAATCTATATTTGAGGTGAAAACAATGCCACAAAGCAAAAAGCGTCCGAAACCTGTCGTGGTTGAACCGGAAATGCGTTCTTTCAATCCCACGAAAAGCAAATTTGGTAAAATCGTCTTAGTCATTCTCGCTATTGGAATGTTCTTGGGCTTATTAATTGCTGCTATCGTACAGGGAATTAAAGTATTAAGCTAATTTTAATCAAATAAAAGAGATTATTCGACCGGAATAATCTCTTTTTATATTTTAGTTTTCCAATAACAGTTCTTTCGCACCTTGAATGCCGGTATTCGATAATTTTTCTCCAGAAATCATTTCGGCGATATCTTCTACTCTTTCATCGAATGAAAGTTCTTTGATCGAAGCGATGGTCCGTTTGTTCATTTCTTTTTTCTGCACTCTGAGTTGGTGTTCAGCGATTGCGACGACTTGCGGAACATGAGAAATCGATAAAACTTGACACGTCGCAGAGATCGCTTTTAATTTCTTCGCGATTTGTTTTGCAACATAGCCACTGATACCAGTATCAATTTCATCAAAGATCATCGTTGATAAGGATTGACTCTTAATAAAAATTGTCTTAAAAGCCAACATCATTCGGCTCATCTCGCCGCCTGAAGCGGTTTTAGCGAGCGGTTTTAAGGTTTCACCGACATTGGTTGAAATCAAATAATCAACTTCATCAATGCCATTGGGTCCAAACATCTCTTTTTTCATGATGTCTGATGAATCCTTGGTTTTAAATTCAATCTTGAATTCAGTGTTTTTTAAGACTAAGTCATGAAAGACTGATTTTAATTCCTTTTCGATTTGTTTCGCAATTTCACGGCGAACTTTAGAAATTGACTCTGCGGATTTCACTAAATTGAAATGCGCAGTTTCAAGCATTTTTTTCTCTTTTAAGAGGTATTCTTCGTAATTTTCACTTTGGTCGATGGCTTTTTCAATCATTTGCTGATAATCAATCAATTCTGAAATACTTTTTTTGTATTTGTTTTTTATCTTGTCGAGTTCATTCAATCTATCATTCATTTGATTTAGTAAATCAGGATCGAATGCTAAATCTCGCAATTGATGTTTTAGTGCCTTTTCTAAATCTTCAAAATCATAGTAAGCATTTTTAGCTTGCTCGCTTTCCTTCTCAAAATTTAAGCCATAACTCGCAAGATGACTGAGCTCATTTTGAAGGGTATAGAGATGATCTGTCAATCCATTTTCGAAAACCGTTATCGCGCTTTGTAATGCTAGATTGATTTTATCGAAATTGGACAAAACACTGATTTCTTGTTCGAGTAAGGATTCTTCATCCGTTTTTAATTTGAGATTGGTCAATTCTTTTAATTGAAATTGATACATTTCAAGTTTGTCTTGTAATTCTTTTTGTAGCGATAACCATTTCATATAATTTTGATAAGCGGCTTGATAGATTATCAAATCAGCGGTGTAATTTTCTAGATACGGCGCTAATATTTCATAACGGAAGCCATCGATCAAATCTAAATAATACTGGGGACTTAATAATCTTTGGGTATCAAACTGCGAATGAATATCCGCTAAATGCCGAGTAATTTCCTTTAATTGTAATAACGTGACAGTCACATCATTTATTTTGATGATGTTTTTATTTTGCATCGAAATTTCGCGGTAAATTTTAATCTCGTCATCCCAATAAGGAATTTTAGCTGTATTTAGGCTTGCTTTCAAACGATCAGATTCAATTGAGAAAAGACCTTGAACGGAAGCAAATTGCTCGCCGGTTCGAATCATCTCTTGATTGGCGCGGTCCCCTAAAAGCAGTCCGATGGCATCGATGATTAAACTCTTACCAGCTCCCGTTTCACCGGTCAAAACGGTCATGCCGTTTTTGAAAGTAACGTCTAATTCATCGATGATTGCGAAATGTTTGACCTTTAATGATTTAATCACCGGCTCACCCCTCAAAAACTAATGGATTGCTTTTTCAAATAATTGACGTAAAGATTCATTATCAAGATGATATTTTTGATAGATTTCATGGATTTTTCCTTGTTCAATGAATTCGTCGGGTAATCCTAAAATCTCTAAGTTATTCGTATTTAATTGATGCATGTGAAGGTATTCTAATAGGGAACTGCCTAAACCGCCTATGACAGTTACGTCTTCCAAAACGAAGGTTTTTAGGTTTGATGAAGCAATTTCTTCAAGCATCTTGGGGTCTAATGGCTTGATAAATCTTGCATTATAGAGATTGATTGGCAGATGGTATTCCTCAATCAGCGAGGCCATTCTTAAGACGTTATCACCGTAAGTGATTAAATTGATGATGCCGTTATCTTTTAGTTTTGTCCAAGTGCCCAATTCAATGGGTTCATACTCGTAGTTATCTTGATATGCAAAATTTGGAAATGGGACATTTGAATATCGAATTGCAAAGGGTGACGATACGCGATCAAACGCTAAATCAAGCAATTGATAAGCCTCGATGGGATCTTTCGCTTGCGTGATAATCATGTTTGGCAAATGTCTTAAATAGGCAATGTCGTAAATTCCTTGATGCGTGTCGCCATCATCTCCCACCACACCGGCACGATCAATGCCAAAAACGACATGAAGATTTTGACGGCAGATATCATGGCTCATTTGGTCAAAAGCTCTTTGTAAGAATGAGGAGTAAATGGGAATGAAGACCGGTTTTTTTTCTATCGCTAATGCGCCAGAAAAACAGACCGCAAATGATTCACAAATGCCGACATCAATGATTTTATCAGGGTATTTGGTCTGAAAATCAAAGAGTTCAGAGCCCGAAATCATCGCTGGGACAACAACTCTCAATTCTGGGGTGACTTCCGCTCTTTTGATTAAATACTCACTGATAATATTACTCCACGAGTGCGTATTTTCTGCTTTTATTACAAGGGGTTCACCCGTTTCTGGAATAAAGGGTTTTACGCCATGCCAAGCACCAATTTTATCGTTTTCCGCGTAAGGATACCCCTTGCCTTTTTTCGTGATGACATGCAACACGATGGGTTGATTCATTGACTTGACGAGTTTCAAATATTTTTCAAGCGTTTTAAAATTATGGCCATCAATCGGTCCGTAATATTTAAATCCGAATTCATCAAATATCGTGGTATTCTTCGCAAATCCACGAATCATTTGACCAACACGTGTTTTTAAGTCGCGGAAAAAATAGGGGAATTTTTGTCCCGTTTTTGAAGCCTTGATATAGGTTTTATTCGAACGCATCGAATTGAGAAGTTTGGCGAAGGTGCCGACGTTTTTCGAAATGCTCATCTCATTGTCATTTAAAATAATAATGGGAGATAAATTTTGTTGATGACCTAAGAAGTTTAATGCTTCAAAACTTAATCCACTGTTTAAACTGCCATCGCCAACGACGGCGACGCATTTATGCGTTTCATGATTCATGGCCTTCGCAACCTCAAAACCAGCTAATGCAGCCATCGCAGTCGATGAATGTCCGGCCTCCCAAACATCATGAATCGATTCGTTCTTTTTAATATAACCGGATAAACCTTCAAATTTTCGAAGTGTCGAAAAATCGGCGGCTCTCCCCGTTAAAATTTTGTGGGTGTAAGACTGATGTCCGACATCAAAGATGAGTTTATCAACCGGAGAATTAAAAACTTTGTGAAGTGCAATCGTTAACTCGACGACGCCGAGATTAGAAGATAAATGCCCGCCTGTCTTCGAAATATTATCAATCAGAAAAGAGCGAACTGAGGCGGCCAGTTCGACTAATTCTTCCTTCTTCATGGTTTTCAGAAATGTTGGGTCCTTGATTGAAATTAAATCCACAAAAGTCACCTGTTAGTCTTCTAGTTTTGGAAAATCAACTAATTGATCATCTTTCATCATTTTAACGACGACATTTTCGGCGTTTTTTAATAAATCATGACAATATTTAGCCATTTCAATACCCTCTTGGTATTTTTTAACGGCATTTTCAAGTTCTAACTCGCCCGATTCTAGTTCTTTAACGAATGTTTCGAGTTTTTTTAAAGCGGCTTCAAATGATAATTTTTCCATGATTATCCATCCTTTAAGATTTGATCAATGGTTGCTTGAATTGTTCCATCGACCATTGAGATATCAATATGATCATTGATGTGAAACGGTTGAATACTTTTAATGATTTTTCCATCTTTTTTGACAATCGCATACCCTTTTTTCATGAGATTTAAAGGGTTTAACAATTCTAATTTTTCAGCGAGATTCACAAATTGAATTGCTTCATGCCTTAAACGGTCGCGATAAAGTCCATTCAAAGTATCTTCGAGTCTGGTAACTTTTTCAAAGGCAGTTATTAAGAGTTTATCGGGACGAGTTTGAGTTAATCGGTCAGTGAGATGCATCAATTGCATGGTTGGTTTTTCAATGAGTCTTGCTGGATTGATAAAGACGTAGGAACTTAATAGCTGATTGAGATGTCTTGATTCAGCGGTTAAGACTCGATTAACGTAAGTCCGCATTTTCTGTTGATAATTGATCAGCGTTTCTAATAAATTCTTTTGATCAGGAACAACTAATTCTGCCGCCCCTGAAGGCGTTGGCGCTCTTAAATCGGAAACAAAATCCGCAATTGTCGTATCAGTTTCATGGCCAATCGCTGAGATAATCGGTATTTTTGAGTCGTAGATGGCTTTTGCAACTATCTCTTCGTTAAAAGCCCATAAATCTTCAATTGAACCGCCGCCACGTCCCACGATTAAAACATCAGCGATTGAATCTTGATTGGCTTTTTCAATCATTTTGACGATTGAAAATTTTGCTTCTTCACCCTGAACTAAAGCAGGATAGACAACAATCTTCGTTAAGGGGTACCTGCGGTTAATGATATTGATGATATCTCTGACAGCGGCACCTGTTGGGGATGTAATCACGCCGACCACTTTTGGAAAAACTGGAATTGGTAATTTATGAGCCGAATCGAATAGTCCGGCTTCATTGAGTTTGATTTTTAGTTTTTCGAACGCTTGGTATAAATCGCCAAGTCCTTCTTCCGCCATCGCTGTCACGTATACTTGATAATTGCCAGTGGCTTCATAGATTGATACGTAGCCTTCAACAATGACTTTAGATCCTTCTTTGGGCTCAAATTTGAGTTTCATCGCGTTTTGTGAAAACATGACGGCACTCACTTGTGAGGATTCATCTTTCAATGAAAAATAGAGATGACCCCGGCTGTGACGTTTAAAATTTGAAATTTCCGCCTTTAACCGAATATCTTTTAAATTATCATCTTGATCAAATCGATATTTTAAATAGCGGTTCAAGGCGGTGACGGTGATGATCTTCTTTTCCAAAGGGTTCACCTCACTTGTATAAACTGGTTTTTATTTTATCGAGTAATTTATTGTTAAAGCTTTTTGCTT
>DIJY01000048.1:0-5547 GCA_002421405.1 Caryophanales bacterium UBA5632
TAGCAACATATTTAAAATTGCGAAGCTCCATCGTCCGCCTCCTTATTCGCTAGCGACCTTCATAACTTCCTCTAACGTCGTAATACCCGCTTTAACTTTATCTAAACCTGATTGCATAATCGTGACCAAGCCTTCACTTTCAGCTTGTTTCTCAAGCTCATTCATCGGTGCATTTTCCGCAATCAATTTTTGCATGCCTTTAGAAATTGGTAAAACTTCAAAGATTCCAACGCGACCTGCATATCCCTTATAATTACAAGAAGGACAACCTTTCGCTCGTTTAACTGTTTTTACATCCAAATGATATTTATCAAACATTGACTTCTCAGCGTCAGTCGGTTCTTCAGGCACTGAACATTCAGGACAGAGTCTTCTCACTAACCGTTGTGAAACAATGCCGGTGAGTGAAGAGGCAATCAAGAAGGGTTCAATATCCATGTCTAAGAGTCTTGTAATCGTCTTAATGGCATTATTCGTATGAATGGTTGATAAGACCAAATGACCTGTCAAAGAGGCTCGAATCGATATTTCTGCGGTTTCTACGTCACGAATTTCACCAATCATGATAATATTCGGGTCTTGACGTAAAATCGATCTTAAAGCACTTGCGAAAGTCAAATCAACTTCAGGATGCACCTGAACTTGATTGACGCCAGCCATTTTTATTTCGACCGGATCTTCAACGGTCACGATATTCACATTTGGATTATTCAATTCATTCAAACAAGCATACAAAGTGGTCGTTTTTCCAGAACCCGTCGGGCCACTGACTAATACTATCCCATTGGGTTGTGATATCATGGTTCTTAATTGACGTTCCTCTTTATTGCTCAGCCCTATCGAATGAATCTTATTCATTGTCCCAGATAAGTCCAAAATTCGCATGACAACTTTTTCGCCACGTACTGTGGGTAAGGTCGAAATTCTTAAATCTAAAGTCTTTTGTTGAATCAAGGTTTGAATTCGACCATCTTGAGGCACTCTTGTCTCCGTAATGTCCATTCCCGACATAACTTTAATTCGGCTGATCATCTGATTATGGATTTTAATCGGAAACTCTCTCACGGTATCTAAAACACCATCGACCCGATACCTAACTAATGTTTTTTCATCGAGTGGATCAATATGAATGTCACTTGCACGTTGAAAAACAGCGGAAGTTAATATTTGATTGACGAGTTTTACCATCGGTGTCTCGTCAAATTCGCTTTCATCATCCAACGTGACTTCATCAAACATGATATTTTGTTTGACGCCCAATGCTTCTAATGTTCTTGTGAACCCATAATATTTCTCGATTTGAGTGATGATGTCGTTTTTGGGTGCTGAATAAGCTTTTGGCCGGTAACCGGTCATCATTCTCAGTTCTTCATTGACAGCGAAATCCAAGGGATCAGACGTCGCAAACATCAACTTATTTCCATCGATTCTTAAGGGAATAACATTATTTCTTCGACAAAAATTTTCATCGACCAATCCGAGAACAAGACTATCAATCGTAAAATTGATTAAAGAAATTCTTTGTACACCGGTAGAAGATTCTAACGCTTTTAAGATTTGCATTTCCGAAGCAATTTTTAACCTGACCAGCGTTTCACCTAAACGTTCTTCCGATTTTTGTTCTTTTAACGCCAACTTCAATTCTTCCTCAGTAATAACGTGTTCTTTTAATAATACGTCGCCAATTCGCTTTAGAGCCATGTTAATCACCGACCTTTGAGTAAGTATAATAGTGATACACCGCAGGGATAGGAAGCGTTTCTTCTTCATATAAACGAATGACTTCGGTATCACCAGACAGGAAGGTTTCGGTCCTCACATAGGCGGATATTGAACCGTTTGACCCAGAAGATATTAAAACTCGATAGGTGATCTCTTCATCAGTTTCATCCCATATTTCAACACCTAAAGTGTTTTCATCGACGGTGTCATCCTCAAGATTGATTTCTTGAAAAGGAACTGAGGTCAATAAAACGGTACTAGTCGTGTAACTTGAAAGAAAAGGATAAGTTGATAGTGTGAATCTGAGTTGATTGTTATCTTCAGGAAATACAAAGACGATAACTGCGTAATCTAGCGGATTATAAAATGTAAAATCATATTGATTCACTCTCAAAATACGAACGTTCATCCCCAGTTCGGCCCAAGCGGGTAATACTGGATTTTCATTAAAAATGAAGTTTGTCATCGGCGAATCTCTTAAGAGTTTTTGTAATCCTGATGCAATAATGCTTAGTTGTTCATTGGTATATAAAGTGTCTTGATAGGTATTAAGTAATGAAAAACGGGTTTTTGGTTGAATGATTAATGTCAATACGTTTTCGCCGGTTAAAGCATCGTAATTTTCGTTTGAAAGATTTGTAATAATGGCTGTATTCATGGGGCGTGTTGGTAATGTATCAGGAAGAAAGTCATCTAACTGATACGTTTTATAAGTTGTTAAATTTCCCAAATCACTGAAAACATGAGAGATGAAAGATTCAAAATTTAGTCCATTAATAATTGTATTGGTAAATGTTGCTTCTAATTCATCAATTAGATTGTTCCTGTTATTTTCACTTATCGTAAAATAAGCTTGATTCTTCTCTCCGCTTTCAAGCATCGAAAGGGTGGTAGAAACATCAAACAAAAAACGGTTTAAGTTTATTTCATGCGTATAGCCTTGAAACTTAACTTGATAGTGAGCATCAGCTTTCCATGATGCAACCTTTGAAACGAGAACTGTTTGATATTCACTCTCATCGAGTCCGCCAAGATAGATATATCCGACGCTGGTACCTTCATTTTGATTTCCAACTCCTAGTAATCCGATTGTCGTCGCCGCAAAAGCTAAAGAGGACGCAAAGACTAGAATTGAAATAACCAAATAGACATTACGTTTAACAACTAACATAAAATTCTTCAAGGTCATCACCCCTATTAATCTATTATATCAAAATCATAGTCATTAACAATCGGTTTTTACGAAATGATGGCAATCGATAGCCAAATTTTTAATATAAATTGAATAAAAATATAAAAATATATTATAATGATGGTAGATTGAATCGAGGTGAGGTTATGAGGCGTTTATTGAATCACAAAGGTTTCTCAATGGTTGAGGCAATAGCTTCCATCTTTATCATCACGCTCGTATTAACCTCCGCCATTACAATCATCATCAATATTCGTACCCAAACGCTCGCCGCAAATGAAAAAATCGTTGCGACGCAAGTCGGAACGTTGATTCGCGATGATTTGATTCAAGCTTTGGATTATTCAACCGTCTCAACATGGATGAATGGCACAGGAAAAATCGTGACATCGAGTACTTGTGGTGTTGGAACCCCAGTTTCCTGTCATTTCTTTACTTATGAATCAGGCGATAAAATCTATGATAGCGAAGTGACCATCACGTTTTTATCCCCTACAGCGGATGATTTGAATTACCAAGTCATCCATTTTACGATTACAATTGTTTACTATCAATCCCGTGAATTTGAATTGGTGGGAATCATCTATGAATAAAAAAGGCGTCACTTTAGTCGAATTGTTAGGTGCCACTCTCATCTTTGGACTCGTCATCAGTTTACTCGCATCAGTCTTTGTTTTAATAACGAAGGCGACAGAAAGCATCAAAATCGAATCAAAAGCAAATAGCATCGGCATGTTCGTTGTTAGAACCCTTGAAGAGGAAATGCTCGATTTTGATCCAAAAGACTATTCAACCTGTGGCCCAACGAATTGTTTAACATTAGAATCGACTTTTACTTATTCATTTGATGAAAATCTAGGCGATTTTGTACTGACAGTTCATAATCCGATTCAGGTGTTACAAATTGAGATTACAGCTTACCCCGTTTTACTCATCAATGGTGTCGTCTATGATTTTGACGAATTTGTCTTACTTAATACTTCTTCCATAACTATTAGTGAATCGGGAACCAATGTATCAATCGTCATAAAAATTGATTTGCAAGCTACGAATGGAAAAATATATCATTTCACTGCAAATCATCTTTTTAAAATCCAACCCATTCCCACTTAACCGATTAGGAGGTGAAGTTATGACTATCCGACATGATAAACGCGGTATGGCGTTACCATTTGTTTTAGGTATCGTAACTTTTGTCATTGGCGTTGTCGCCACCTTAATCTCTTATGCGATTTTTCAATCTAGATTGATTGCAAAAAATCTTGAATCAACAGAAACTTACATTAATGCCGTTCAGTCAATTGATGCGACCATTCATATCATCATGAGAGATCAAAATTTAGATTCAACTTATTTATCTAATTTAGCGAATTATATGAATGTGTCCATTACGCCTTATAACGATACCGTTTGGATAATCTCTTCTCCAAGTTCAGCGACGACCTCGGTAACAAGTTACATCTCAGGTGATACGGGTGCCATTTCCGTCATTGACGATCAATTCATCTATACGGGGCTTGAACCTAATTTTGAACAAAATCTATTTATCAACGCTTTAAATTTAATCTCAGCTTATGTCCCTCAATTTATAACTGCCAATTTCCCTTCAGTGACGCCGCAGACGGAATTTAGTTCTTTTGCTCAAATAATGAGTTACATTGATAGTCTTTCACAATTTACAAATATAGCGCCCACTTCAATCTCTAACTTAGCAGATCCAACGGTGAGTGGACATTGGTATGTGACTGGAAATCTTACGATTGCAAATTTCAAAAATTTGACAATCCCTGATGGGTATCTATTATTTATCAACGGAAGTTTAACCATGAACCGCGGTTCTACACTCAGCGGTAATGTTGTCGTTCTTACAACTGTGACCATCAATGGACAAGCGAATACAACTCAAACAATCCATGGAACTGTCTATGCAGGCGGAGACATTAACCTGATCCGAAAAACAGCATTAGGAACCGTTAGTGACCCAACTTTTTTAATTTCAGGGGGTAAAATAACGGTTGGAACTCACTTGACCGGTTACGGATTCTTACTATCAGCAACGAATGATATCGCCCGAAATGATTCAGTCAGTATTTATGGAGGCGTTTATCCCCCTTCAAGCAACCTTGATGAAAATAAATTAAGTGCATACTCCTCACTCGATTCATCGAATTTCTTTGATTATGCCTTGCCAGTTACATTAACTGACCCCGAGTCTTCAGGAGAAACAATTTTTAAATTTACTGCTCCAAGATAAGCATTTAGTGATTAATATATAATTCAAAAATGACTTGATATTCCGGTGATTATTCATCATTATCAGGTTTTTTTATGGATTACGCAATAATTTTTACTTCATTAATAATTAAATTACAAAAATTCATATTTACAATATTTATCCTCATGCTATAATTATTTGTATAAAGAACGGAAGAGTACCATTATTCAAGTTACGTTCAGATATACATGACTTATTCTTTTTTATAGAATCACTTCAATTGGCAAATAGGAGGTCTATTGATGAAAAAAGTTAGTATTTGTATTTTTTGCTTTCTATTTATGTTTTTTTTATTCGGTTGTAACAACATAACGACGACGATTTCCCCATCCTCAACAACAACGACTTCATCAACGAC
>DIJY01000048.1:5627-15741 GCA_002421405.1 Caryophanales bacterium UBA5632
GCTCATAAAACTCTTCCCTTTAATCCAATTGTAACTTCCGATAATGGAACCATCACGATTTATCGTGAAGATATCTTAGCTAGTCATTATAATTCTGACTTTGATATGGTTTATGATGATTATTTTGATCAACTAATCACAACTCAAGAATTTGTTTCATCGATTAAAACAATGATTGAGGGTCAGGAAAATATCCAACTTTATGAGGAATTTCATCCGAATGATAGTCCTTCAAGTACATTTCGTTTTATCTACTCTGAAGAAGATTATATCCTCATCGATTCTTTAATTGGTATGGATCATTCCTATTTAAAAATCGGTCTCGATAACGATTTGTTGGTGTATCATGAACTTCATTATTATTACGCAAGCAATTCATTAAGCATTAAAGACAGTATCAATCTAGAATTCAATTATTTTAAGTTTGAAGAGAATAAAGAAGCTGTTTATGTCAATTACTCCAAAGATAATTCTTCTCTAAGATTTACCAGTATTGAACATGATGAACAATTCACCATCAGTTCGGGTTATGGCGTCATTGAAGGCCCTGAATCAGATGATGTAGGTTATGTCCTAAATATGTATGATCGTGATTTGAACTGTCAAATTTACCTCCAAATCATCAATGATGAAATTATATCAGAGACCTATGATATTTTTGATGAATATGGGCTCGTCTATCGATATGAAGATATTGATTTATCCGATGATTCGATTAACCTCGCAGTTAACTTTGTGACTGCGACTGGATGGGATTATGTTGTTGCTAGCAATTATACTAGCACTACGCTTGACCAGTTAACTGGGATATTCTTAGCAGATGGCACAAAAATATATGATGACTGGTTTAATTATACTTATACACCGACTTATGGGTATTTAGGGATGAGAATACATCTCGATAATGCGCTTGACTTTACAAATGAAACTTTGAGTTTAAATCAATACGGCTTAATTTTAGAACATCCAAAAGCGACTGTTGATTATTTTAATCAAATTCATCTAACGAATTTCTCACAAATAAAAAACCATTTTTATATCGATAATCTCAATTATTTTTCTAATGATTTGCATGAAGAATTGTATCAATACATCGATTTAGACATCCGAAATGATATTGAAGGTGTCAATGATGAACCCATCATTACAACCGGTGATGTTGAAGCGTTCAATGATGCTTTAGAAATATTTCAAAATAATTTATTGGCGTTTCCGAAATATACAAGTAATGGAAGACTTGTGACGCAAATATTGGATGATGATAGAATCATCAGTCAATCTTATACTGACACTTATGATATGTTTGACTTAACTGCCATGTACTATAGTTCGCTTACTAATTCGACAGGCAATATGAATAATCAATTGTATCGGTATGTTCTTGACGGAACGAAAGGTCAATTGATTGAATATGAAATCATTCAAGAAACTGCTGTCAAGTACGAAATACTAGAGACCGTCGCTACTTATTCAGATTTCATTGATATTTATGATTCGCTTGTTCAAAGTAGTGGTTTATCCGAAGTGATCCATATAACAAAAACGAATGATCGAACGTATGAACTTGAAGTGACACCAAAATTCTTAAATAGTAGTGGCATCGATACAAACCTTTTATTGGAACAACAAGGTATTACTGGACTCGATGACCAAAAAATTATTATCACCTATGAATTTGCCCAAGATTTTTTAAGTTTCGATGTTGATTTCACCATTGCAAATTTAGCTCTAGACAATTATGAAGTTAAGATGATGTCTTCATCAACAACAGTGATTGAACCCTTTGTTTTTTTGTCTCCGCTCGATACCAGTTACTATACTTTTTATTTACCGAAATCACTTAATCAATTTTTATTTACAACGACTTCACCATCCTATTCATACTGGTATCTAGATCAAGGAACTTTATACATGCAATTGTACTTAAATCCAGGTGAGTATAGTATTAATATTAACGGTGACTATGGAACACCAAAATATAAAGTGTATAATGAGTCGATGGAAGAAATACCATACGACATCAGGTTCACTGCACCGATTCAAGGTTATTATTATGTCGTAATTGACTCAGAATACAAACAAGGTGCTTCATTTCAAATCAATTCAAATCCAACACCTGTTTATTATGATTTTGCAGTAGAAAATACAGATAGTACCCTATCCATGGATCTCAGTATCGGAAATTTTTCTGTAGGTAGAATTACGGTACCTTCTTCATCAGTTGATCGGCTCATGATAATATATTCTCACAACATTATAGCCACAGAAGATAACACTCATATTGAAGTGAGCCTTCAATTTGACGATATCTATTATTTTGATTCATTTTATCCTAATGACATTAGTCAGTCTGAATCAGAAACTGCTTACTTCTTTTTACCAAAAGATCGAGAAATATAACTTTATTTACACGGTTATTTTGATGGTACATATACCTTTGATTATGAATACATTAACATACCGATTGGCGCTTTTGATAACACTCACAACTGGGTTGATTTATCGATTTCTCCATTATTATGGATGACAGATGATAGTCCCGTAGTTCATATCAATTTCACCATTACCGAAACTGGTAGTTATCAATTAAGTACATTTTATAAAAATTTTGGTCAAACCTATCAAGTGGCTAAACTATATAGAAACGATGGAACGTTAATTGCGTCTAATTGGAGAAGTGCCCCTAGTTTACAAACAGGCGACTATTATATTGAATACACTAGTAGTAGTCATTCTGGTATATTCGTATTAATCATTCCAAAAATCATTAAACGTTAATCAAAACAAAACAAAAAAGATGCAAAAATTTAGCATCTTTTTTTGATATTACTGATTTTTTTACTGAATTAGAATTGAACCGATTAAAAGAACGGATTGTCACGTAACAAAAGAAACTTCTTTGGCAGTTCAACTTACAATATCATCAATAGAAGAATTATAAAGGCATAGGGTATATAACTTAATAGATTGTTCTTAGCTGCATCTTTAAATTTTATTTTATCAGTGAATATTAAGTAAAGCCCAACCGTTTCAAATATTAGAATTCCAACAAAGAAAACATAAGATAGATAATTGGGTTGATAAACCGGATATAAGGTTAAGATTTGAACAAAAACGAGGGAAGCCGGGATGGCTGTAAATAATTGAACAAAAAGAATCTTTTTCTCGATTTCATTATCGACTCTTAATCCATTCAACATTAAAAAACGAACTAAGAAATGCATAAAAGAAAATGAAATACCCAAAAGAATAATAAAAAATACAATCAATAATTTTTGTGATTTTAACTGTGTCACTTCGAATGTTTCATTCTCAAAATAATAATTGAGTATGATATCTTGTTTTTCATAATATTTTAATGCCGGGAAGGTTATGACTTCACTCACACCGGTAATTTCACCGACTCCATTTATCTTAACAACTTTAAATGCAGAAGCAAAATACAAATCTTCTCCATGACTATAAAAAACAACCGTATAAGGGTTGGACCGAACTGAATAGTCTGCGGTTTCGAAATATGCTAAGTAACTTACCCACGTTTCACTTTGAAGATAAGCATAGCTTTCATAATTTGGAACACGCGTCATGAATTGTTCGGTAAAAGTTCGATCAATCGGATGAACTGGAAATTGAATTGCTGGAATTAATAGATCAAAATACCCTTCTAGCAGTTCTTCATCTTCTTCTGTCGCCCACTGATTAATCGTGATAGAAATTCCGATGTTATTATAATAACTCATCGAACGGATTGAAGGGACTAACGCTAAAGATAGTAACAAACTAAAACATAATATCAATATTTTTTTCACTTTTAATCCTCAATAGAACTATTGTTTATCTACCTATTTATTATACACCAAGTATTTATCCATGAATAGAGAAAAATCTTTTTTTAACAAAAGCGACAAATGCAAAGGCATCTGTCGCTTTCATATGGATTATCGATTTTTTTTAATCAATGCTTCAACCTTTAATGCGACTGCTCTTGGTGTTAATCCAAAATGTTCAAAGATTTTTGAAGCAGGGGCTGATAAGCCAAAGGAATCAATTCCGATGGTTAAACCTTCTAGGCCAACGTACTTGTACCAACCCATCGTAGAACCGGCTTCAACTGAAATGCGATTTTTTACATGGCGTGGTAGAACTGATTCTTTATAGTCATCTGATTGTTTATCATAAATTTCAAGACAAGGCATTGAAACAACCCTGACATCAATCGAAGACTCCTTTAAATCTTTTTTTGCATTCATTGCGATTTCAACTTCTGAACCGGTTGCGATAAGAATCGCATCTGGAACAATCTTTTCACTGTCGGATAAAACATAGCCGCCTTTGAAATAATCTTCGTTGTTATGGCTAAATTGCGGTAAGTTTAGTCTTGTTAAAGCAATGCAAGTCGATCCATGTCCTTTTAAGGCATCCACCCATGCCGCCGCGGTTTCAACGCCATCGGCAGGACGCCATACTTTCAGATTTGGAACACTGCGCAGCCCAGTTAATTGCTCAATCGGTTGATGGGTCGGTCCATCTTCACCGACCCCAATTGAATCATGGGTCAAAACGTAAGTGACAGGAATATCCATTAACGCACTTAAACGGATCGCATTTTTCATGTAATCACTGAAAATAAAGAAAGTAGCACAATAAACATTTAAACCGCCGTGAAGATACATGCCATTCGTAACCGCTGCCATCGCATGTTCTCTGACACCGAAGTGCATATTGGTCCCTAAACGATTTTCAGCACTATAATCTCCACGTTTTTTCATAACTGATTTATTCGAGGGCGCTAAATCGGCAGAACCGCCGATGAGATTCGGAATAATGTCCGCTAGTTTATTTAATACCGTACTGCTCGTATTTCTCGTGGCGTCCGGTTTATCAAATTTAAATAAATCTTGATATTCTCTTAAATTTGGAATTTCATTTTTCATCCATTTTGTAAATTCAGTTGCCAGTTCAGGGTAAGCCTTTTGGTAATTGACAAAGAGCTCATTCCAAGTGTTTTCTGCATCAAGACCTTTTTTAGCGAGTTTCTTATAGTGGTTATAGACTGTTTTTGGCACTTCAAAAGGACCGTATTCCCATCCGAAATAAGCTTTAGTCGCTTCAATATTGCTTCTGCCTAAAGGGGCTCCATGACAGGCTTCTTCGCCTTGCAAGGGAGAACCATATCCAATCAAGGTTTTACAAACAATTAATGTTGGTTTTTCTGTTTGTGATTTTGCTTTTTGAATGGCTTTTCCAACTTCACGAATGTCATTTCCGTCTTTGACATAAATCACATTCCAACCCAAAGCTTTATGACGTAACCCTACATCTTCGCGGAAGGCAAGATCCGTTACGCCTTCAATCGATATTTCATTGTCATCATAAAACACAATCAGTTTTGACAATTGCAAGGTTCCTGCTAATGAAGCAGCTTCATTCGTAATGCCTTCCATCATACAACCGTCACCGGCGATGGCGTAAGTGTAGTGATCAACAATGGGGAACCCTGCTTTATTAAAGTTCGCCGCTAAAAAAGTTTCCGCAATCGCCATTCCAACGGCATTGGCATACCCTTGACCTAACGGACCCGTTGTTGTTTCGACGCCGACGGTATGTCCATATTCTGGATGACCCGGTGTTTTTGATCCATAT
This sequence comes from Caryophanales bacterium UBA5632, assembly GCA_002421405.1. GTDB lineage: Bacteria > Bacillota_I > Bacilli_A > Izemoplasmatales > Hujiaoplasmataceae > UBA5603. The sequence continues at coordinate 11,271 of DIJY01000048.1, forward strand.
TGACGAAAATTTTTAATCTCTGTTAAGGAAAGTCCATAACCAAATAAATGAAGCAATGAATAAACCAGCATCGAACCATGTCCCGCTGATAATACAAAACGGTCCCGGTTAAAGAAATTTGGATTTTTTGGATTATGCACTAGATGATCTGCCCATAGTTTATAAGATAATGCTGCGGTCCCTAAAGGCAGACCCGGATGTCCACTATTGGCTTTCTCAACGGCTTCAATCGATAACATGCGAATTGCGTTAATGGCTTGTAATTGGATATTTGTCATAGCGTTTCCTTTCAATTTTTAATGACATTCGATCTATCTAAAAATATAAATTAAATTATACTATAAAAATCATTTTATTTCCATTGTTCTTTTAACCAATGTGCTGCCATTTTGGGTTGACGGTCTCTTGTAAATACTCCCTTTTTATTACCATCAATCCGTGTTAATCCTTGCTTGGTTAAAAAATCAGCAAAGTTCCAGACATGTTCGCCAATCACGAAAGGCAAGGTTTTTAATACTTTTTGGTACTCTTTTAAGAACTCAACTTGAAATTCTTCCGAAAAAGCAACTGAAGGGAGTTTATGCAATCCAGCAAGGGTGTCCGCACCGAACTCTGTTAAGATCATCGGTTTTTTAAACTTTTGATAATATTGATTGAGTTGGTCAGTCAATTGATCAAAAATGACTGAAGTATCAGAAAAATCGGTGTACCATCCGGCATATCTATTGAGACCAATCACATCTGCCAATTGCGCCACTTTATTTTCTTTTGCGCTCACGTTTTCCACAATTGTAATCGGTAAATCCGTCATTGCACGAAGATGAGCAAATATTTGTTCGAAATAAGGAAGCGCTCCCGTTTCATAAGTGTTCGCCTCATTCGCAACCGAAATCATCACAACCGAAGGATGATTTTTATCACGTTCAATCAGTTCAGTCAATTGCGCTTTATGTGTTTCTAACGTTTTTGAATCAACCGTTCCTTCTTTAAAAACTTCTCTAGAACTCCAAAAGTTGAGACCGACAGCTGGGATTTCATCAATGACAAGCAATCCCATTTTATCGGCTAAATCATACATTTGTTCTGCGTATGGATAGTGACTGGTTCGAAATGAATTGGCATGAATCCATTTCAAAAGATTAAAGTCACGGATATTGAGCGCAACATTTGAGGCTTTACCCAATGTAATATGATCTTCATGCATCCCAAAGCCTTTAAAGTAAACGGGCTTGCCATTGAGTAAGAATTCAGTCCCTTTGATTTCGATATCACGAATTCCGAAGGTTTCTTCGTATAAATCATTCTCGGTCGAAACTCTAAATGTATATAAATGACCTTGACCAATATCCCAAATAACAGGATTTAGGACAAACATTTGTCCGTTTTTACCGGTTCCTTTTGCAATGATTTCACCACTAGGAGAAATTAATTCGGATAAAATATTAATCGCATCAGTCAAAATTTCATAAAAGACAATTGCTTCTTCACCATGTCCTTTGGTTTTTATTAAGATATCGCGAATCGGCATTGAAGGCAATGAATAAAGGTAAACATCACGGTGGATTCCGGTTTCATTCGCGAAATCGTGATTGATTGATTGCGTTAATTTACCTTGTTTATCCGCTACTTCACCAATCGGTAAAGTTGTAAAATCAAGCCGGTTATCAAGCAAAATCGATAACCTTGCTTTTCCTTTTTTGATGAATCGTTCTGGAATGACAAAATCAATCGGTAAAAAGTGACCATTATGTTCACAAACAAAGACACCATCAAGATATATTTTTGCTTTATGTCCCGCGGCCCCAATGCGAATTCGCATTTCTGAAAAATTTAATATTTGCGGGATAAAAATTACTCTTTCATAGCAAACAACACCCACGTAATCACGGATTGCAGCGTCGGTGAAAAGTTCGTTGTAACTGGCAGGCACACCGATTAAATCAGGATTTTTGAGTTGATTTTTAGGGACATAATCAGGTTTCACTCGTTCAAAATTCCACAATCCATTGAGACTAATCGCAACTCTTTTGGTATTATTCATTGGATATAGCATCCTATTCCTCCAATCAATATGACTATTTTTATAGTAACATATTTTTAAATATTCATAAATCGTAACTATTGATTTTTAATCAATTATCGTACGATATTATCATTTTTGGTAGGGAGCAAATTGCATGATGATTTGTTCTGCCGTTTTCATTCCATCCACCGCTGCGGACATAATTCCCCCCGCATACCCTGCCCCCTCGCCCATCGGGTAAAGGCCGATGATGGTTGATTGATGGTGATCATCTCTCAAAATTCTTACCGGTGAAGATGATCTTGTTTCAACGCCCGTTAAGATTGCATCATCAGAAGCAAACCCTTTGATTTTTTGATTAAAATCAATGAGCGCTTCTTTCATTGTATTCGTTATATAATTTGGAAAAATATCGGTCATTCTTACCCATCTGATACCAGGTTTATATGAAGGTATCACGCTTCCATAGGAGGTGCTCAGTCGATCATTTAAAAAATCACCGACTTTTTGTGCGGGAGCGTCATAGTTGCTTCCGGCAAGTTGAAATGCTTTTTGTTCAAAGTGACGTTGAAATTCAATTCCCGCTAACGGATGCGTCGAAGGGAAATCTTCTGGTGTAACATTGACGAGCAACGCCGAATTAGCATTGCTGGAATCGCGTTTGCTTTCACTCATACCGTTCGTGACGACCCCTTGGGCTTCTGAAGTAGCACAGACGACATAACCCCCAGGGCACATACAAAACGTATAGGCGCTCCGATGATTATTTGCTTGGTAACTCAGTTTATAATCTGCTGCCCCAAGACTTGGATGCGATGCATTACTACCGTATTGAGATTGATTGATTAAAGTTTGTGAATGCTCAATTCTAACCCCGATCGCAAACGGTTTTTGAGCGAGAGGTACCTTTTGCTCATATAAAACATTAAATGTGTCCCTTGCACTATGGCCTACGCCCAAAAGACAAGATTGGACTTCAAGTTTATCTTGGTGATTAATGATGAGCCCTTTTAGTTGATGATCTTGAATGATAAAATCAGTCACACAAGCATTAAAGCGAACTTCACCGCCCAGCCTGATAATCTCATGTCGAATATTTTTGATTACTCCTCTGAGTAAATCAGTGCCAACATGCGGTTTATTAAGATATAAAATTTCTTCAGGTGCCCCCTGTTTGACCAATGTTTCTAAGACAAAACGACACTTAGGATCATTGATTAAAGTTGTAAGTTTTCCATCTGAATAAGTTCCTGCTCCGCCTTCACCAAACAAAATCGATGCTTGTTCAGAAAACTGACGTGTTTTTAAAAACTGCTCGATGATTTCATGACGATGATCAACATCGAGTCCGCGTTCTAAAACAATCGGACGATATCCTTTTTTTGCAAGCAGTAAAGCTGCGAAGATCCCAGAAGGTCCAAAACCAATGATGACGGGACGATGCTTTAAAAGAGTTGTTCCTTGTGGAATTTCTAAATGTTTAATCAGCGGTGTTTGCGTGATTTGTCGATGTCCTTTTGATAAAATCAAGTTTTCATTTTTAACTTCAATATCCACTGAATAGACAAAATGAATATGGTCTTTTTTCCGAGCATCAATCGCTTTTTTATAAAGAACCATCTTACCAATGTTCGATTCGATCAAATCGAAAGTCCGCACAATTGATTTTTTTAAATAGAATCGTTCCGATTCTGGATTAACGGCTTTAACAAGCGATAATTTCATATCAATGATTCTTAACATGTCATTCTCCTTGACTCGCAGAAAGTCCTGCTAAATACCCTGAAGACCATGCCCATTGTAAATTGTAACCACCGCAAAGACCATCGATATCTAAAATTTCACCGGCAAAGAATAACCCTTTTACAATCTTTGATTCCAAGGTGATGGGATTGATCTCGGAAATATTAACACCACCGGCAGTCACTTGTGCATCTTCAAAGCCTTTATAGCCAACCACTTTGAATCGCCAATCAAATAATAAATCAACGAGTTTGTTAATCTCTTTGGGTGATAAATCAAATACCTTAGAAGATAAATTAAATATGTTAGCTTCTTTCAATAATACAGGAATAAATTTTTTGTTAATGAGGCCAATTAGGCTAATATCAATCGGTTTATCTGGATAAAGATATAATCTTTTTTTGACTTGTGATTTAGTCATTTCATTGATAAGAATTACCTTAATATAAACGTCTTCGTGTCGCAGATGCAAGTCAATCGCTTTTCTTGATAATTGCAAGATTGTCGGTCCACTGATGCCATAACTCGTAAATAAAACATCACCCGTTTCCGTTTGTATGAATTTATCTTGATGAATTAATTCGACGGTCCCAGGAATCTTGACGCCATCAAGTTGTTTTAAATACGGATAATCAAGTTTTAGTTTTGTGAGCGAAGGAAAGATTTTCGTTAATGAATGACCCAAATTTTCTGCAAGTGCATATC
>DIJY01000003.1 GCA_002421405.1 Caryophanales bacterium UBA5632
AGATGTGTATTATCGCAATGCCTGTGGGTTGTTGAGTCTGGATATCAAGCAATTTGAGTAGTAGAGAGATCGCAAGATCTCTTTTTGTGAATAAGTAGTTCAAACTAACAAGTTTATGAAATACATTTTATGGAATTCGTTAAAAAGATCGGATTAGTCAATTTACATACCAAATAGAAAGTAAATATGCACAATCACATGCGAATTTACGTTATAATGCATACTGTTCGTTACATTTCTCTTCAAAAGCACACAATAAGTTCAGTTGTATACTGGGATCGTCCTTGAGTTCCAGAGTACAGCTGATAGATGCGGAACCACACGTATAAGGACCATAAGCGGTTTACTGTTTGGGTCTTTTGTTTAGGGTGTACGAATGAACTGCACACGTGAGTTAATCACTAGGATGGGTTTATGGAAGGCTTAGCTTATCATGCTTCAGTGAAGTCAGAACTCCCTAAAAACATATTCTGTTAAGTCACCTGGATCTTACGATTGATTAATGAACGTTGCATGAAGAGAGAGACGATTGCCATCGGTCTCTCTTTTTAAATATACGTTCTAACCATGTATTTGTGATGCTTACTCAAGTACAAATAACCAGAGTTTTTCAGATTCAATAACCAAGTCACAAATTAGATTTAAAAATGGTTCATAGTTCATTGTAGTGTGTGCGGTATCTAGGGCTGCATAGTATTGTAGGCGTTGGTCCTTGCGAATGATGATGGGTGTATAACCTTGCTTCATGAGTTCGAAGTTTAAGAGGAGTCGAGCTGTACGACCATTGCCGTCAATAAAGGGATGAATCTTTACGAATTCACCATGTAAGAGCATGGCTCGAACGATGGGATGGGCGTCTTTCCACTCATTCTCATATGCACGAATCAACTGTTGCATAAGTTGGTCAATTTGAAAATGTGTAGGGGGAATGTGAGTGGCTCCACTGATGAGAACATTTTCATTTCGATATCGACCTGCGTTGTTTTGATCGATCCCTTTTAGAATCAAGGCATGGACATTCTTTATGTTCCATTCATTAAGTGGGACATTATCTGAAATAAGATCTTCAATAAAGAGGATCGCATCGCGATGATTGATCACTTCGAGATGCTCCACAATACTTTTTCCACCAATGGTTAAGCCCTCAAGAACAACCTTAGTTTCTGAGAGTGTCAGTGTATTGCCTTCAATGGCGTTGCTGTTATAGGTCCAATCTACAATGAGTTTCTCTTTGAGTGATTTAGAGATATTTTTTGATAATGGACGATACCCATCGATGGTTTGTTTTAGTTCTTCGATTTTAGAAAAGTCATAATTCAAACCAGTGTAGACGAGTTGATTGCTTAATCGAGTATCGATGGGCTTTGAGCTGTCAAAAGGAAGGAACCAAGTTTTACCGATTTTCGTTGCGCCGTAGATTCTTCCTGATGCGCATAAAAGGCGAATCCTGCGTTCGCTGATCCCCCATTTGATACTTGCTTCATGAATGGTCATTGTGTTCATTTGTAACTCCTTTATATTATACCGATAACGGAATGATAATGAAAGGTGAAACATCATTAAACGTGTAAGTATATATTGACTGAGTACATTTTTGGATAGATGTCTCGTTTCGTTCATTGATTCGACTATTATTAAATGTGTACTTGTTTCCGATCTTAAGTTTGATAAATATATAAATTGATGTGTCGCTGACGATTGGCCATGACAGATATTTACTATTGTGCCCATATGTATTATAATGTGGGCACAATAGTAAAGAGGAATTGTCAATGAAGACTCAATTAATTGATCAATTATTAAGAGAAAACAATGGCTATATTAAGACATCTGAAGCACTTCGTAACAATATCTCTAAGCCGACATTTTTAAAATATGTGAAAGAGAATGAATTAATCAAAGTCGCACATGGGTTGTATAAGACAGAAGATTCTTGGATAGATGATTTCTATGTATTTCAATATCGTTATCCAAAGATTGTTTTCTCTCATGAAACAGCTGCTTATTTGTTTAGAATGTCGAGTCGGGAACCCTTCGAGTTATCGGTTACACTCGAAACTGGAAAAAGTTCATCACGTCTAAATAAGAGTGGATTGAAAGTGTATAAAATCAAAGGTGAGTTATTTGAATTTGGGTTGACTGAAGTTTTGACGCCTTATGGTAACACGGTTCGATCTTATGATTTGGAAAGAACGTTCTGTGATCTTGTTAGAAGTAAAAATAACATTGAGATTCAAGAAGTACAGACATTTATTCAAGCCTATTTTAAGAATAAAGATAAGAACATCCCACAATTGATGAAGTATGCGAAATTGTTCTCGATTGAGAAAACGATTAGGCAATATACGGAGGTATTGTTAACATGATTAAAATAGATAATAAGCAATAGAAACTTGTAAAGATGAATTGTTGGGTGAATGTTGGAAAGGGTGCGTGAAAGTATGCAACAAATAAAGTGTCCACATTGTGGGAAAGAATTTACAATCGATGAAGCAAGTTATGCGGATATTCTGAGTCAAGTTAAGACGAAGGCATTTGAACAGGAAGTGCATGAGAAGTTGGAGCTGCATAAGAAGCAACAAGCCTCAGAATTAGCG
>DIJY01000091.1:0-7022 GCA_002421405.1 Caryophanales bacterium UBA5632
GGAATACCGAGGGTCGTTTTGACCTTTAAAGGTTTTTTTGAAATATTGGTAAATGTTACTTGATGTAATTCAGCATTTACAGCTTCTGTTGGTACAAAACTTGTAACAACAACAGAAAATCGTTGATTTGAACGACTGACTTCTTGATAAACAAAACCACCTTTTAAAGTGACTTTGTCAGGATTCAATTTTTGAAACGGAGTTTTTCCACTCGTCGACCATAAATCGTCATCGACTCGAAAAAATACGTTTCTGTTTGGAATTGAATTCACTAAATCTTCTGAAGAGACGGGTGTTAAGGCGTAATGATACTGATCAAGTTTTGTATCACCAGCCAAATTGGGTGAAATTGAAGACATAATGCCGTTTTCGTTAAAAAGTGGCATGTAAAGATAGTTGAAATCATCTGCGTTTTCTAAAAGAAACTCTCCTGATTTCAGAATACTTAATTGATGGTCCATGGCTTTTACCTCTCATGATATGTAACCGTATACATAGCACCATTATATCATAGAATATAATTGAAAGTAAAGCCTTAGAAAAAGAAAAAAGACCAACCATAATCGGTCAGTCTTTGATAGTTTATAAATTGGTTAAGCCTTGATAAATTGATTCACATCCATGACAAAAATGGTTGCGCCACCCACTTGGACTTCAACCGGAGTCGATGAGAATATTCCAAATTCGCTAGAGATTGCATTCGGAACCAATTTTGTGCGCCGTTTTGACATGTCGCTAATGACTTGAATACATTTATCCAAGACATCTTCTTGAACGCCTACGAGGATAGTTGTGTTTCCACTCATCAAAAAACCGCCAGTGGTTGCTAGCTTAGTTACGAAGAAATTTTCTTTAATCAATGTTTTGATGACCTTATTGGCATCTTCATTCGAAACGATCGCCAGTACTAGTTTCATACATAACACCGCCTTTCTCGTATTTTAACACAACCATTTCAAAAATAAAATAGTTATAAGTAAAAAAATCGTTAAATATCGCTATATTTAGTAATATATTTACACTTAGGATAAATAAAACACCGCTTAAGAGCGGTGTTTCGCAATTATTAACCGATGGAGCCGGTCATTTCAAGTTTAATCAATTGATTGAGTTCAACCGCATATTCCATCGGTAACTCTCTAGCAAATGGTTCAATGAATCCCATCACAATCATCTCGGTTGCTTGTTCTTCGGTTAATCCTCGACTCATCAAATAAAAGAGTTGAGCATCACTGACTTTCGAAACGGTGGCTTCATGTTCAATTTGTCCGCGGAAATTTTTTACGATATTGGTTGGTAAAGTATCGGACTGTGATTCACGGTCTACTAAAATCGTATCACATTCGATTTTACTCTTTGCATTAATTGCTTTGCCTTCTTGTTTGACAATGCCACGGTAATTGACTTGGCCCCCCTTAGTCGCAATTGATTTTGAGATAATTTTTGAGGTTGTATTGGCGCCAATATGAATCATTTTCGCGCCAGTGTCTTGGTGTTGTCCTTTACCGGCAAAAGCGATGGAAATCGTTGTTCCCTTGGCGTAATCACCTTTTAAAATACAAGATGGATATTTCATATTTAATCCAGAACCGATATTACCATCAATCCATTCCATATGTCCGTGCTTTTCAACAATCGAACGCTTCGTTACAAGATTGATAATATTATTAGACCAGTTTTGTACCGTTGAATAACGACAATACGCATCTTCTAAAACAAAGATTTCTACAACGGCAGCGTGCAAAGAATCCGCTGAGTAAATGGGGGCGGTACAGCCCTCAACATAATTAACAGATGCGCCTTTATCGACGATGATGAGCGTTCGTTCGAATTGACCCATTTTTTCTGAATTGATACGGAAATAGGATTGTAATGGTTTATCGATTTTAACGCCTGGCGGAACGTAAATGAATGATCCACCGCTCCATACAGCGGTATTTAAAGCTGCGTATTTGTTATCAGCGTGGCTGACAACTTTTCCAAAATACTGTTTGAATAATTCTGGATATTGCTTTAAAGCCGAATCGGTATCTAAGAATACAACTCCTTGTTCTTCAAGTTCAATAATGGTCGAATGATAGACTGCTTCTGAATCAAACTGAGTTGTGACCCCTGATAAGTATTTTTGTTCGGCTTCAGGAATTCCGAGTTTTTGGAAGGTATCTTTGATTTCAGATGGAACCTCATCCCAATTTTTCTCTACACGATCCGATGATTTAATGTAATAAAAAATGTCATCAAAATCGATAAATGAGAGATCAGGACCCCATTTCGGGTTTGGAATTCTTAAAAAAGATTCGTAGGCTGCTAGTCGAATATCGAGCATCCACTGGGGTTCACCCTTAATTAAAGAAATTTCTTTAACAATATCTTTTGATATTCCTTTTTTGGTTGAATAGATGTTTTCGACATTTTCGGTTTTAAATCCATATTTATAATCACCGATGAGTTGACCGACGTCGGGTTTCTTTTCGAGTTCTTTCGCCATTTGAATCACGCTCCTTTTTTCAGCGTCTCAACAAAGGCCTGCCAAGCAATCGATGCACATTTGATGCGGGCAGGGAATTGTCGAACGCCAGAATAGACGGCCGCCTCTTCTAAATCGATGGTTTCATCGTAAGGTTTGTTGGTGACCATCAATAAATAATTATCAGCAATAATCTTTGCCTCTTCAACAGATTTATCAATCACCGTTTCAGACATAACAGATGCGGATGAACAACAAATGCTACAACCGTGGCCATCGTGGCGGCAATCTTTGACATGACCATTTTCGAATTTCGTTTGAACGGTGATATCATCACCACAACTTGGATTTTTGATATGAACGGAAATATAGGATGAATCATCAACTAACCCTTTATTTCTTGGGTTTTTATAATGTTCCATGATAATTTCACGGTATAGATTGTCAAGTTTTTCCATGAGTTTAACCTTCAAATCCGACAGAACGGAAAAACTTGACGGCTGCTTTTGCAGTTTGAACCAGTTGATCAGCGTCCTCATAAGTATTATACAAATAAAAGGATGCTCTTAAACAAGCTTCAATCCCAAGCCACTTGATGATTAATTGAGCGCAGTGATGTCCTGCTCTTAAAGCAACCTTCTTTTCTGCGAAATAGCTAGCCGCGTCATGCGGATGGACGTTTTTTATATTAAAAGCGATGATGGAAGAATCACTGGTTGGATTATATATTTCGATGCCTTCAATTTTCTTTAATTGCTGGTAAGCATAATTGCGAATTCTTTTTGTATAGTCTTCAATCGTATCAATGCCAGCACTCGTTAAATATTCAACGGCCTTTGCAAGGCCAATCACAGAGGCGATTGGCATCGTTCCCGCTTCAAATTTATAGGGGGAATCCTTCCAAACAGAATGTTGTTTATTGACCTCTTCATTCATCTCGCCGCCGAGTTCAAGTGGCTCCATGGAATTCAAGAGTTCTTGTTTTCCATACAGGACACCAACACCAGTCGGTCCTAACATTTTATGTCCTGAAAAGGCCAAAAAGTCAACGTCTAAACGTCTTACATCGATTTTAAGATGCGGGGCAGCCTGAGCGGCGTCAACGACAACCTTGGCCCCAATTTCGTGCGCTAAGGGAATAATTTCATCAAGTGGCGTTCTATATCCCATCACGTTCGAGACATAGGTTAAAGCCACAATTTTTGTTTTTTTCGACAATACAGATTTAAAGCTTTCAGTCGTGATTCTACCTTCCGAATCAAGCGGAACATATACTAATTTCGCTTTTGTTTTATTGGCAATCGCTTGCCAAGGCAATACGGATGAATGATGTTCTAGTTCAGATGTAATAATCTCATCTTCACTTGTTAAATTCATTCCATAAGATAACGCAACTAAGTTAAGCGCCGAAGTCGCTCCTCTTGTAAAGATAACTTCTTCTGGTGATGCATTGATGAATTTAGCGACGATTTCACGAGTTTCTTCATAGAGTCTCGTTGCCTCATACGCTTCATCATAGATGCCCCTGTGAATATTCACTGATAAATCTTGATAATAGTGATTGATGGCATCAATCACAACTTGAGGTTTTAAGGCAGATGCAGCGGAGTCTAGATAAACAAGTGGTTTATCTTGAAGTTGCGGAAAATCTAAACGGTAACGATTTTTTTCCATCTTAACGTCCTCCCATTTTGCGAATAATCAATTGATTCACAAAACGTTGATGATTCATATTGACAAACTTTGTTATAAAAGGATCAGTGTACCCTTGGATAATCAGTCTCTTTGCATGATTTTCTGTTAAACCACGACTCGATAGATAATAGAGTTCATCTTGATTAATTTGACCAATGGCTGCGCCATGTCCGGCTTCGACGTCGTACTCGTTGATGATGAGTTTGGGGTCAACTTCAATCCAAGATTTTTCTCCCAAAATAACGCCTTTGGAATGTTGGAAACACTTCGAATGTTCCATCGTTTTATCGATGGTTCCATAGATATCAAACTTTATTTTAGAGGCATCGTTCGCTACAATTGAGTTATGAATAAGTGAAGATGAACGTTTCGCACTGTGACGAACGTTTTGAGTGATGGCCACTTCATCGTTGTTTTGTCCTATCACTAAGTTTTCACCATCAAACTCAGAATCAGAACCCTTTAACAATACCGATTCATTGACTTTTAAAATACCATGGGTCAAATAACCGGTTGTTATTTTTAGAGAAGCATTTTCATTCAAAGTCGTAAAGCGGTCAACAATCATCGAATTTTTGATTTTACCGATAAGCACCAAATTAAAATCAATCTTCGCTTCTGCTTTGAGAATGATGTTCAATTGCGTTGATTGTGGTTTTCCAATAACGAAGAAAAAATTCACACGGAGATCTGAACCTCGTCCGAATTCAATCGCATATTCCTTTTTAAGTAATGTATTGTTCAAGACGATATCAATCGGGTTCGATTGATTTATCTTTTTGTTCATAATCAAACGAAATTTATCATCTTCAATCACAACTTTAATCGCTTTATGATTTTGGATAACTGTATTTCCATCAAGGATAAAGGTTGATTGACCCTCGGTTAATAAACTAGGTAGTTTCAAGATGAGCCCCCCTTATCTTACTGGAACTTTCGTTGCACAGGTCCCAAGAGATACAGGTCGTTTCGTTTCTTCTAATTCGGTAATGCCTAATTCTGATTTTAGCCAATCATAGCCTTCAACATCAATCTTTGCGATGAGTTCTGTTCCACCGGTTTTAACGATTTCGCCTTTAATCATGATATGAACGTAATCAGGAATAATATAATCGAGCAAGCGTTGATAATGAGTAATTAAAACCATGCCTAAAGCTTCCGACTTCATTTTTGTGACGTTTTCGCCGACGACTCGTAAAGCATCAACGTCAAGCCCCGAATCAATTTCATCTAAAAATGCAATCGAGGGCTTGATTAATTTCATTTGTAATATTTCATTGCGTTTTTTCTCGCCGCCACTAAAGCCTTCGTTTAAATAACGATGAGCTAATCCTGAACCCATTTGCAGATCCTTCGCTGCGGCTTCAAAATCGAGAATGAATTTCCCGATTCTTAACTTTTTATCTTGTGGCATGTGGGCCTGAACTGCGGTTTTAACAAAATCAAAATTTGTGACTCCCGGCACTTCAATCGGAGCCTGCATGCCTAAAAACAAGCCAAGACGACTGCGTTCGTCCACAGCGAGTTCGGTTATGTCTGATCCGTTTAATAGAATCGATCCGGATTCAATCTTATATTTGGGATGTCCCATCACGACGGAAGCAAGTGTTGATTTGCCAGTGCCGTTGGGTCCCATGATGGCGTGAGTCTCTCCGCCTTTGACGGTAAGATTAACGCCTTTCAATATCATTTTTTCTTCAACGGAGACGTATAAGTCCCTGATTTCTAGAGTTGCCATTATTATCCCTCCAAGTATCATATCTATTTTACAATATTTACGCTCTCAATGCAAAAAATAACACTTTAATTCGTACTAAAAACCGTTTCTAAGGATTTAATAAGGATAAATAGACGAAAAGCAAAAGAAAAACGGATACTTTCGCATCCGTCAAGAAAACAATGATAATATTACTTTTCTATCGGTTCTGCCCCGAGAAAATCAGGACTTTTCACATGTTTGACCATCGTCAATTCAAGCAATTTACGAATGATGGTTAAGAAAACGAATGAGAACACACTCATGACGACACCAATCGTATACGCGCCCATCCCAAATGCTAATCCAATCATCGCTCCAAGCCATAGGGTCGCGGCGGTTGTTAAACCGTAAATACCATTTGAAGTTTTTAATATTGTTCCTGCCCCTAAGAATCCAACCCCCACAACAACTTGAGCAATAACTCTTTGGCGTTCTAAATTCACGACGATGCCTTGGTCCGCGAGATCAATTGCTAGTTTAACTGCGTCATTGTATAAGAACTCTTGAAGGATAGCGATACCGCAAGCACCAAAAGCGACCATTAAATGCGTGGTTATTCCCGCTATTTTATGTTTCATTTGTCTTTCAAGGCCAATGAGTCCGACGAATAAAGTCGTCAATCCCATTCGAAGCATAATGGCCCATACTGAAGGGTCTGAATTTACTAAATCGAAAAATAAGGTTCTAAGCATACAATATCACCTATCTGACATAGTTTAAGAAAACGCTTAACTATGGAATTATTATTATAACAGAATGATATCGGTTTTTCAATACTTGTTTTGATATCTTAATCGCAAAAAGGCACGGACCGAAGTCGCGTGCCTTTTAGTTCGATTGTTAGTAAGATCGTGTATGTAAATTATGCTCTTGAAGCAAAGTTACTGATGACGAAATTGTCAAAAGTGAGAGTAGCTAATCGATATCAATTAGTAGATTATACTACGTAATCCCATCCAGTAACTGTAAATGTTCCAGCTGCGCCTTCTGTTTGAACGAAGACAACAATTAGGTTCAGTCCGTCTCTTTGAGCTTCTGTCATTGCACTTAAATCAAGAGTAACTGTTTGAGATGCTCCTGTTGCTACACTTGCTAATTCAA
>DIJY01000091.1:7028-7361 GCA_002421405.1 Caryophanales bacterium UBA5632
CAACACCAGTATATGTAAATACAATACCAGTTTTTGTTCCATCAAAATCAGCGATAGGGCTTTGAAGATTGTTATTCCACCATGCAGCAGGTGTTGCAGTGTAAGTTGCTGTTACAGATGCTCCTGTAACAACTACTTCCATTCCGTATCCTGTCCATGCTGGTATTACATAACGCCAACCTTCAACTGTAAATGTTCCAGCAGCTCCTTCTGTTTGCACAAAGACAATAATTAAATTCAATGCGTCTCTTTGAACTTCAGTTAAGCCACTTAAATCAAGTGTTACTTCTTGTGATGCTCCTGTTGCAACACTTGCTAATTCAACAAATTGGC
>DIJY01000078.1:0-5236 GCA_002421405.1 Caryophanales bacterium UBA5632
GATAACAGCTTTAACAACTTCACCTTTTTTTACGATACCACCGGGAGTGGCAAACTTCACGGTAGCGATGATAATATCGCCAATGTTGGCGTATTTGCGGCTAGTACCGCCTAGTACTTTAATGGTTAGGATTTCGCGGGCACCGGAGTTATCCGCGATTTTTAATCTGGATTCTTGTTGTATCATAATAGTCTCCTCCTTCAATCCTAAAGATTCTTATGCTCTACAATTTCAAGCAGACGGAATCTTTTCGTTTTCGAAATTGGACGGCATTCAACGATGTTAACAACGTCGCCAACTTGGGCTACGTTCTTTTCGTCGTGTGCGTGGAATTTTTTTGAAGAGATAACGCGTTTATTGTATAGAGCGTGTTTCTTATAAGTTGTGATCAAAACAGTAATGGATTTGTCATTCTTGATCGAAACAACGGTTCCAGTAAACACTCTTTGATTCGTTTCCATAATTTGGCTCCTCCTACTCAACATCTCGTTCGGAAATAATTGTTTTCATCCGAGCGATCGTTTTTTTAACGGCATTCAAGCGGGCGGTATTTTCAAGTTGTCCGGTCGCGTGTTTAAAACGCAGATCGAATAGTTCTTTTTTCAGGTTTTCGATTTCATTCAAAATGGTTGAACTTTCCATTTTGCGGATTTCGCTAACGTGCAACATTGGCATCTCCACTCACTTTCTTGACAAACTTAGTTTTAATTGGGAGCTTATAAGATGCTAAACGCAACGCTTCTTTTGCAACATCTTCTGGAACACCCGCTACTTCAAAAAGGATTAATCCTTCTTTAACAACGGCAACCCAATCGTCGGGGGCACCTTTACCAGAACCCATTCGAACTTCCATTGGTTTTTTTGTTTTAGCCAAATGTGGGAATATTTTAACCCATACTTGACCAGCACGTTTCATGAAACGTGTCATCGCAATACGTGAAGCTTCAATTTGGCGAGCTGTGATCCATGCGCCTTCTAAAGCGACGAGACCATATTCTCCAAACGTAACTTCTGTTCCGCCTTTTGCATGTCCTTCATAACTGATGCGATGAGGACGGCGGTATTTTGTTCTTTTCGGCATTAACATGATTATTTGGCCTCCTTCTTTGCAGGAAGGATTTCACCTTTACAGATCCATACTTTGACGCCAAGTTTACCATAAGTGGTTTTTGCTTCGGCCAAAGCGTAGTCAATGTTGGCTCTTAAAGTATGCAAGGGTACGTTTCCTTCGCTGTAACCTTCGCTGCGAGCGATTTCGGCTCCAGCTAAGCGTCCAGAAATCAATGTTTTGCATCCTTTTGCGCCGGTTTTTAGTGCGCGTTGAATTGCAACTTTTTGAACCCGTCTAAAAGAAGCGCGGTTTTCAAGTTGTTGGGCAATGCTTTCGGCAACTAATTTAGCATCAAGTTCAGGATGTTTGATTTCGACGATGTTTAAAAAGACTTCTTTTTTGGTCAGTGCTTTTAATTTTTCAACAACAGCGTTTTTCGTGACGCCATCACGACCGATAACCATTCCTGGTTTTGCGGTATTAACCGTGATGATGACTCTGGATTTGCTGCGTTCGATTTCAATTTTTGAAACACTGGCATTTTTGTAAAGATCATAGAGTAAGGAACGAATACTAATATCTTCGAGTAATAAATCTGCAACATCTCTTTTTTCTGCGTACCATCTGGATTCCCAGTCGAGGATGATGCCGATTCTAAGTCCGATTGGACTGACTTTTTGTCCCATGTGTTAGTTCCCCCTATTCCCTTTCTGCCACTGTGATATACACATGGCTAGTTCTTTTCAAGATTGCGAAACCGCGACCTTGAGAGTGAGGTTGCATTCTCTTCAAAGTTTTTCCGCCGCCAACGAAGATTTCCTTGACGTAGAGTTTGTTTTGATCGAGTTGATAGTTGTGTTCAGCGTTGGCGACAGCTGATTTTAACAGCTTTTCAACAACGATTGAAGCACCTCTTGGCGTTCCTCTAAGGATGGCGTAAGCATCGCCTACGTTTTTCCCTCTGATTAAATTGATAACCAATTCAACTTTACGAGGAGCGATTCTAACGCTATTTACACTTGCTTTAGCTTCCATTATTATCTCTCCTCCTACTTCTTAACGACTTTCTTGTCTGCATGACCGCGGAAAACTCGGGTCGGAGCAAACTCACCAAGTTTGTGACCGACCATATCTTCAGTGACATAGACTGGAATATGTTCTTTACCGTTGTGAACGCCGAACGTTAATCCAACAAATTGTGGGAAAATCGTTGAACGTCTTGACCAGGTTTGAATGACTTTTTTAGAATTGATTTTCGCCGCTTCTAAAACTTTTTTCATTAAGTGGTCGTCGCAAAACGGACCTTTTTTAATTGAACGTGACATTTATGAGCTCCTCCTCCCCTATTTATTTCTGCGTCTAACGATTAGTTTGTCGCTAGCTTTTTTATTTTTTCTTGTAATCATACCACGAGCGCATTTACCCCATGGTGTTAATGGTGATGCATGTCCAACAGGTTGTTTACCTTCACCGCCGCCGTGAGGATGGTCAACTGGGTTCATAACGGATCCGCGAACGGTTGGTCTGATTCCTAAGTGACGTGTTCTTCCGGCTTTACCTAGTGAAACAAGTTCGTGAAATTCGTTGCCGACTTCACCAATTGTTGCTTTACATACACCTAAGATTCTTCTAACTTCGCCTGAAGTTAAACGAACCAAAACGTATCTGTCTTCACGGCCAAGGATTTGAGCGCTTGTGCCGGCAGCTCTGACAAGCTGACCACCTTTGCCAGGTGATAATTCGATATTATGGATGACAGAACCCACTGGGATATTCATGATTGGTAACGCATTACCAATGATGATATCGGCATTTGCACCGGATTCAACGGTTTGTCCAACGGTTAAACCTTTGGGTGCTAAAATATATCTTTTTTCGCCATCAGCGTAATGAATTAGGGCGATGTTAGCCGTACGATTTGGATCGTATTCGATGGTCGCTACTTTGCCGACGATGCCATCTTTATTACGTTTGAAATCGATAATACGGTATTTTTGTTTTGCGCCGCCGCCTTGATGACGAACGGTTAGCTTGCCTTGGTTATTGCGACCGCCTTGTTTCTTTACGGTCTCAAGCAAGGATTTCTCTGGCTTATCGGTTGTGATCTCGGCGTAATCCAACTTCGACATTTGTCTTGTACCAGGTGTCATTGGTCTGTATTTAATGATAGCCATTAGGTGATTCCTCCCGATTACGCTTTGTAAACGTCGATCTTAAATCCTTCCGCCAAAGTGACGATCGCTTTGGATACGGCGGGTTTAAAACCTGAATGTTGCCCGACTCTTTTAGCCTTGGCAATTTCATTAATGACGTTTACGCTGGTTACTTTCACGTTGAAGAGTGCTTCAACTGCGAGTTTAATTTCAATTTTGTTAGCATTTTTGTCTACTTCGAACGTGTACTTATTTTGTTCGGCGAGTTTCGTCGATTTTTCGGTCACGATCGGACGCTTGATTACTTGATATTTGTCCATATTAACCTAATAGTACCTCCTCGAGTTTTTTCGCGGCTTTTTCTGTAGTTACGACAAAATTTTGATTCATAATGTCGTAAACACTCGCGTGTTCTGTCGTTTGTGCGACAATGTTTGGCATGTTTCTTGATGCAGTATCAATGTTTTGATTAGCTTCTTCAAGTAAGAACATTACTTTACCAGAAACATTCAAATTCTTTAATACTTCAACTAATCCTTTGGTCTTGTAAGACTCTAAGGCTAAGTTATCAAGAACGATGAATTCGTTTGTGCGGACTTTATCCGACAGAACGATTTTCAATGCCAAGCGACGGATTTTTTTGTTGACTTTGTAGTCATAGCTTCTTGGTTTTGGTCCAAAAGCGATACCACCACCGACATAATGCGGGTTACGCAATGAGCCTTGGCGGGCATGACCAGTTCCTTTTTGACGGAACGGTTTTTTGTTTGTACCAGAAACTTCAGCTTTTGTTTTTGTGCTGCTATTTCCTTGACGCATTGCAGCTCTTTGAGCTTTTACAACGTCATAAATGACTTGTTGGTTTGGTTCAACACCGTATACGGCGTCTGCCAATGTAATCTCTCCAACTGCTTGTCCTGCTTGATTTAACAATGTTAATTTAGGCATAGCGAATCCTCCTTTCGATATCGATCCTATTTATAATTTTTGACTGCATTTTTAATGATGAGAAGCGATTTATGTGGTCCTGGGACATTGCCTTTAACCAACAAAATGTTGTTTTCTACATCAGCTCTTACAATGACCAAGTTTTGAATCGTGACAGTAACATGTCCCATTCTACCTGGCATTTTTCTTGCTTTAAAGATTCGGTTTGGAGCCATCGTTCCTAAGGAACCAATACCGCGGTGGTATTTCGATCCGTGTGATACAGGTCCGGTTCCGAAGCCGTAACGTTTAATTACGCCTGAGTAACCTTTCCCTTTTGAAGTTCCTGTCACGTCTACAATATCCCCAGCGGTAAATATATCACATTTTACCTCTTGGCCAACTTCGTAACCCATCATTTCGGGTAAACGAATTTCTTTAATGTAGCGCTTAGGCGTCGTGCCGGCTTTTTGCATATGAGCTGTTAATGGTTTGTTGACAAGCGACGCGCGCTTTTCCATAAAACCTAATTGAACCGCTTCATAACCGTCGGTCTCGACTGTTTTCTTTTGTAGGACAACATTTGGAGTTACTTCTACCACTGTAACGGGGATGAGTCTACCTTCGTTGTCAAACACTTGCGTCATTCCTACTTTTCTTCCTAAGATACCTTTTGCCATGAGTGCACCTCCTACTTAATATTTTTCTTTCTTTTGATTTGTATTCATAATGCTTGTTACTTCAATACGATGTCGACGCCAGACGGTAAGTCTAAGTGCATCAACGAATCGATTGTTTGCGCAGATGGATTGACGATATCGATTAAACGTTTGTGTGTACGTCTTTCGAATTGTTCGCGGGAATCCTTGTTGACATGCGGCGATCTAAGAACTGTAAAGATTTCTTTTTCAGTTGGTAGAGGGATTGGACCTGATACCGTTGCACCGGTTTTTTTCGCTGTTTCAACGATTTTCTTTGCTGATTGATCTAACAATCTGTGATCGTAAGATTTCAATCTGATTCTAATTACTTGATTTTGAGCCATTGTGGTTCCTCCTTTGCATATAATCTGCTTATATACTTGCTCGTTGTGAGTGACCTGACG
>DIJY01000078.1:5291-11940 GCA_002421405.1 Caryophanales bacterium UBA5632
TTTTACAGGCATTAACTATTTTAGCAAATAAAAAGCATTAAAGCAAGAACTATTTCTTGTCATTTAACGCTTTTCTTCTTTCCTATTCTTATTTCGCACGTATAAGGGGTGAAAAATCGTGATTTTAGTTAAATATTTATATTTTCGTTAAAGTCGATGATGATTTCCATGATGGTATCATTGAACTGTAGATAGTTAGAATCGGAATAATCGACCATAATAATCGGCATCGAGACCATCCAAAACAAGAAATCTTCATGGGCAATGAGTTTGGGATTCAATTGACGCGCTTTTGATAATAACGACCAAGATGTCAAAGCTTCAACGATGCCTTCACCATTCATTTGCATCGTTAAGACGCCTTGCATGATCCGAAAACCATTTAAAGCATTGATGCCATCATAATTGGGAATTTGATTTCCGGTCTTGGCTGCACCTAATGCAATATTGAGTGCTTCTTCAGATAAGAAATTGTACAACGTTTCTTCGTTATCGGTATTCGCCCAGTTCGATCTGATTGAATCTCCATAACTCCAAAATGATGAATCTGATTCTTCAAATTTGGAAAGAATGATGACGCCTGCCTGCGTTTGGTCATGGGTCATATCGCCATAGGTGACTTGGTCAAGTGTTTTCAAACCTTCTTCATAAGCGTATGTCAAGACATTCGTATCTTCAAATAAGGTTTTGATTTCAGTAAAATTATCATTGAGGTCATAATTAACGCCATTGACATGTTGAATATCAAGAATGAGAAACTCGCCTGGATGATCCGTTAAAAACGTATCGATATCTGTTAAGACATCTTCAAAGGGAGTACTAAAATAGGTATGCGCCGTCATCCAAATGCCATGCCTTGTATTATAAGTTAATCGGATATCGAAGTAACGGACGCCATGTTCTAGAAGCGTCGTGACATTGGATACCTGCGTTTTAGATTGTTTAACAGAAAACCCGCGAATAAGGGCCCCCGGTAATCCTGTTTGTATTGCAGCGGCAGTGGATAAGTCAAGTTCACTACCGTATCGTATTTGATTTGTAAAAGCGTCATGAGCGCCAAGCATTCCGATATCGATGATTCTTTTTTCTGAAGTCAACGTTTCAAGCATCCAATCGGAGTAATCATTTTCCGTTTCGAGCTGCCGATAAAAATTAAAGGGAATATTAATGCTGACTAAAACAATCGATAATACAAGGACAACGGCGAGAATGATTCTTTTGATGATGCGCTTAATCTTAACCATCTTTCTTCCTCCAAAACTTTTCAATTCGTTTTTCTAACGTTGAATGATCATTGATGACTTCCATGTGATTCCATTCTTTTGGATAGAGTGAAGTATATCTTCTCGTTGTAAACCGGTCATCGAGAAGAATTGCAATGCCTCGGTCGGTTTCACTTCTAATAACACGACCGACTGCTTGGATGACTTTATTGAGTCCTGGGTACGTATAAGCAAAATCAAAACCACTCGAAAATTCCTCATCAAAATGGGATTTTAATATATTGTTAAAAGGGGCAATCATTGGCAATCCAACACCAACAATCAAGACGCCCGATAATTGGTCACCGATGAGGTCAATTGATTCTCCAAAAACGCCACCCATCACAAAGAATCCGACTTGCGTTTTATCACTAGCGGTCTTAAACAAATCAAGTGTTCCTTGTCTTTCACGCAAAGACATTTCGCGTTTTTGAACAATGATCTCAAATTCATCTTGCGCTAAATCGAGGTTATCAAATACTTGATTTAAATAGACGTAAGAGGGAAAGAAAACGATGTAATTCCCTTTTTTGCCATTGACGAGAGTTTCGATTGTTTCTACGATTTTATCGATTGAGTTTTCACGATCGTTATACCGCGTTGAAACATCATCAATCGCAATTAAGCATAAATGATCCTGTGGAAATGATGAAAGCATTTTAACATCTTTGCCTTTCCCTTGGGTCAGCAATGTTTTATAGTAGTGAATCGGGTCTAAAGTGGCACTGAAAAAGACCGTAGAACGACTGCGATTTTTTGAGGTGTCATAGATAAATTCTGCGGCATTCAAACACTTAATCGAAACACTTAATTTAGGGCCTTCTTTTTCAAGTAAAAAGACGAATTGTTCGTTATAATACTCGTTGATTTTTACGAATTGAAAGAGCTCGTAATAAAGCGGAGTGATTAAACTTTTATTTGGAAATTTCTTATCGTCCAGAAAGGCTTGATCAAACTTTCTTAACAGTTTTTTCAGTGATAAAAGCAACATCGGATTGACTGCTTCTTTTCTTAAAAAATCAACTTCTAAAAGTTCTAAATCAACCTCGCTAAAGAAATCAAGAATCTTGTTGATTTCTGGTTTTGGCGAAGGTTTCATTCCCTTTGTTAAGGCAAGTAAGGTTTGAAACGTTTCGTTGGTTAACGTTGCGGAATACATTTCACGACTTCTTGAAACTAGATTATGCGCTTCATCAACAAGTAAAATCGGTTCATAGGTCGTATCTTCAAAATAGCGGATGAGATGCGCCCTCGGGTCAAAAGCATAGTTATAATCTGCGATGATAATATCACAGTAATTTGAGAGATCCAGGGAGAGTTCAAATGGGCATACGCGGTGATTTTTGCCATATCCGATAATCTTTTCTTTCGTCAATAATGACTCATTACGGAACACATCATCAATGGCTTTATAAATGCGGTTATAATAACCCTTTGCATATTTACAGACTTCAGGATCACAGTCTCTTTCCTTGAGCAAACACATAGAGTCTTTCGCTGTTATTTCGCATGTTTTGGCGACTAACCCGTGTTTTTCAAGTAGGTCTACTGTATCAATCGCGATGCGTTTTCCATCATTCTTAGCGGTTAGATAGAAGATCTTCTGTCTTGGAACGTTTATGGTTTTAAGTCCAGAAAATAATACCGCAATGGTTTTGCCAATGCCCGTAGGAGCAATGGCATATAAGATTTCTTTATCCATGATTGTTCGGTAAACATGACCCATCAATTCGCGTTGATTCGCTCGAAAATCATCGAATGGGAAGGTGAGCCCAGCGATGGATTTCATTCGTGCTTCTTCGTGTTGATCAATCGCTTTAACCCATTCAAGATATTGATTAAGCGTTTTAATGAAGTATTTTTCTAAGGTTTTAAATGTCAGTGATTTATCAATTGATTTGACTTCATGACTTTCAACAGCGATATAAGTTAAACGAACTATAATCTTATTTAAATTGTTCGCAAAACAATACATATAGGCATAGAGTTTCGCTTGTGCCATATGGGCGGGTGAAGTCGTTTCATCAATCAATTCTAAATCCATGCGGGTTGATTTAATCTCTTCAAGAATGATTTCGCCGTCACGGACCGTGATTCCATCGATTCTACCGCTGATGTCAA
Source organism: Caryophanales bacterium UBA5632 (assembly GCA_002421405.1). GTDB lineage: Bacteria > Bacillota_I > Bacilli_A > Izemoplasmatales > Hujiaoplasmataceae > UBA5603. Next base: position 8,675 of record DIJY01000078.1, read on the forward strand.
TTAAAAAATCGTCAGCGCGATATTCAGCTGCGACAAGAACTTCTTTTTGGTCATTTTCGGTGTATTGGGATTGCCAAAACTGATGAATTTGGATGCCTTCTTCAGCTCTCGCCATCATGATTCGATCGCTTGTAATATTACCGCTACCGAATAATAATTCCGCAATCTCCTTAGCACTGATGTGAACACTCTTCATATAATCACCGTGTTTATTATACTACAAAAAGAGCGTATTTGTCATCGAGGTTTAATGAACTCACGAAAGATTTAGATTTAAAAAAGAAAGACACAAATTTTTGTGTCTTTCAAATGAATTTTTAATCGTTTTTAAATCTTTTCTTTCTGTATTTTGTATCGTGTTTATCGAGATGTCTCTCACGAATGAAATCCATCGTATCGTGGATTGTTTTTTTGATATCTCTTGTCGTATAGCCTAATTCATTCACTGCTTTCGCATTGGAAAAATGGTAATTCGAATTGAGAACAATGATGGAGTATCGTGTGAATAAAGGTTTTTGTCTAACAACTTTATAATAGATTTCCGCAAAGTAACTCATGGCCAAAATAAACCAATAAGCTAATTTGGTTTTTATTCTTTTCTTTCCACTTGATTTTGCAATTTCATCCAACAATTGCTTAACCGTAATTTCCGATCCGGAAAGAATGTAGCACTCGCCTCTTCTTCCGCGTTCTGCGGCTAAACGAATCCCATCAGCGGCATCTCTAACGTCAACGAAATTATAACCACCTTTGAGATACGCGGTGAGTCTGCCCAACATAAAATCGATGAACATCTGTGATGTATTTGACATTTTGTAATCCGATGGTCCAATGACGCCACTGGGTTGAACGACTATGATGTCCATCGGACCTTCTTTTTGTTCTAAAACGATTTTGGTTGCCAATGCTTTTGATTTAGCATATAAGCCTTTAACCTTATCGGGATCAAATTCAGTAATTTCACTTTGAAGTTGCGGTTTTGGTAATTCAGGGATGGCATGAACACTGGAGGTATAAACAAACCGTTTAACGTTGCATTTGATTGCGGCGTTCAAAACGTTTCTAGTTCCTTCAACGTTAATCAAGTTAATTAGTTTTTTCTTTCCTGAACCAATTTCAACAACTCCTGCTAAATGAAATACAATTTCAGTGTCTAAAAATACAGTTTCTAAGAATGCTGAATCTAAGATATTGCCATAAGTGATAGTCGAAAACGCTTCAATCATCGAGGTATCATCGTTTGGCAAAACAACGGCTGTGATTTCATAGCCGTGATGATATAAATTACGAACTAATACATTGCCAATATGACCCGTAGCACCCGTGACGACACATTTCATGAATAACACTTCCTCTAATACAACTTCATTATATACCTGTAAAATAAAAAAGTAAACAATAGTTTATTATTAAGGTACTGTATAAACTATCGTTTTATTATTGGTTTAGTGTATAATGTTTTATTTAATATAATGGATTGTTATTAGGGTTGTTATCAATTATAATATTCATCATTAGTAGAGGTGTCGTATGACTAAATATCAGAAAGTATTTATATTGATTACGGTTTTTTTATCACTTCCCAGCATCTATATCATCTTCCGCGCTATTATGGGCAATTCTATCTTTAATTCATTCTTTTTAACAATCATTATCGTTATATTAATACATTGGTTTTTATTTTTTCTACGCATTATGTCAGATAACAAATTGAAGTGGGTCATCTATCTTCCGGCAATATTATTTGGACTATTTACCTTGTTTCTAGGAATAATCGTTTTAATCAACTCTAGGAGTAGTGGTTGTGATCCTTCAGATCCAGGCTGCATGAATGAAGACTACTCTTTTGTGTTTGCGGTGATTGCTTTTGTTATTACGATATTGAGTTTTACCTACTCTTTTTTATTTAAATTCTTTTGGTTTAAAAACGAGACACTAAAATAGATTATTTTTATATTAAATGCTACACATCATTTTGTCATTTCTCTCAGGTTATGATATAATCACATCTAGTGATTTCGTCAATTCATGGGAGATTTTTTTATGAAGAAAAAGTTTATTTTACTCGCCGTTATCTATATCATTTTCATTGCTTTAGGGTTGCCTGATGCTCTAATCGGATCTGGTTGGAACTTAATTCGGGAAGATTTAAGCGTTTCTTTAGGAACCTTAGGAATAATGACAATTTCCGTTTATTCCATGTCCGTATTAGCAACCTTTAATGCGCCGAGGTTATTGCGCTTACTAGAAACGAAAGCCATTTCAATTATCAGTGTCTTTATGACTGGGTTCGCATTAATCATGATTAGCCAAGTCAACGAATTCTATCAAATGCTTTTCTTTGCGATTCCGTTAGGATTAGGCGCAGGAGCTATTGATGTCTCTTTAAATCATTATTTAGCTGCGAATTATGAAGCAAAACATATGAATTACTTGCACTCTTTCTACGGAATCGGCGTGACGTTAGGGCCTTCAGTGATGGCTTATACTTTGAGTCAAAATTCTTGGCGTAATGGCTATATCATTGTGGGTGTGATGTTGCTTGTGATTGCTTCGATTGCGTTATTTACCAACAAACTATGGGCGAAAGAACCGAAACAAGAACGCGAAGATACGCATGCTCATGTCAAAATGAGTGAAATATTAAAAACGAAAGGTGCAATTTCTAGTATTTTAATCTTCATGATTTACGTTCATATCGAATCTTTAGGCGGCGTTTGGATTGCAAGTTACTTCTATTTAGAAAAAGGTGTTACTTATGCAATTGCTGCTCTGTTTACGACGGTGTTCTATTTAGGATTAACGGTAGGCAGGTTAACATCGGGTGTTCTCTCTTCAAAACTGAAGCCGGGCGTTTTAGTAAAAACGGGTCAAATTTTGATTGTGATTGCTTCAGTTCTCATGCTTTTTCAAGCCATGCCCCTATGGATTTATTTCGTCATCGTTGGGCTATTTGGTCTCGGATGTTCACCGATATATCCAAATATGATGTTCTTGAATTCAGTTTACTTTGATAAGAAGAAATTAAGCAAAATGGTCAGTTTGCAAATGGCATTAGGCTATTTAGGGTTTGGGATCTTAACCCCACTTGCAGGACTCTTCTTCGATAAAGTCTCCATTGGTTATTTTCCTGTGTTCGTCATCGTTTCAAGTTCGTTATTGTTGTTCATTACTTTAAAACTCATGATACAAAAGAAACTAGAAGCCCAAAATCTAGAACGCATCGAGGCTTGAAAACAAACAAAGGGACTGTAAGGAAATGAAGA
>DIJY01000026.1 GCA_002421405.1 Caryophanales bacterium UBA5632
CAAATCATCTTTGTGGAAAATATTCAACTATTTGGAAGGGTTCAGTACAAGTCCCCATTTGCCGAATAACATCCTTTTATTTTTATTCTCTTTGGAATTTCCTAAAAGATGAACAAATCTTAAAATCCTATCTCTGGATCACAGGGCATCAACATTTGATGAGGTCTTTGAAAATATCTTTCACAATTTTGCCTATCATTTAAAATACAAACCCGCTTTTTAATAAGATCCCAAACAAAAATCACCTTGAAAAATCAAGATGATCACTAAAACATTACACTCAAGCTTAGACGGTATTCAAAACATAATCATAAAGATAACGACCTGTCCCATCCTCATCACAATCATATTCTGTAATCACATCAGCGATCGCTAAAGTATCTGGTGTCCCACTCTTTAAACAAACACCCAAGCCTGCTACTTTTAACATTTCATTATCATTTGACGCATCCCCAATGGCAATGACTTCAGATAGATCGATGTTGTTGGCTCGGCAATACTCAACCAAGGCAACCCCTTTGTTGACACGCGGATCTTGGAACTCCAACATCTTCGGTCCAGATAAGAAAGATTGATAGTACGGTTTGGGATGCGCTTTTGCGAATGCGACGATACGTTTTACTTCATCTGGGTTCGGTGGTAATCGGAATAATAATTTCGCATTATCTTCTTCCCATAACTCCGCTTCTTCTTTAGCTGGAAGTGCGGGTTCGTGATTACGAACAGAAGAGGCTTTCATTTCTTCATCCAATCTTCCACTTAACATATAGCCTTTTTTATACACAAAGGGATTGAGGTCCAATGGACGCATCACATCAATGATTTCATGAATGACTTCAGCCTTTAACGTATAGAATTCTTGGTAGCGGTTATGACGAACATCCAAGAGTTGTCCACCATTCATGCCAATGATGACATCAAATTGAAAATTCAGTCCCCAACGTTGTGCATTGGCTTTGAGTTGATCTCCCACTGGGCGACCGGACGCAATGCCCAAGAGTACACCTTTTTCATGTAGATCGATGAGTGCTTGGCGTGTCAATGGCATGATATTTTTGCCATAATTCACTAAGGTCCCGTCAATATCTGCGATAACGAGTTTTACATTCATGATAAATTTCCCTACTTTCCATTTAATATTCATCCTAACACGCTTATTAAGATCGTTAAAGGAATCACAATGAAAATTTGTTCCAATTTTATGATCAGCGTTGAATGCACTTTATACTTGTTTTTCTTTTAGCGCTTTACGCTTTATCACACCCTTAAAAGTATTGATTAGGCGTACAGAATAGGATATTTATCAACAACAGAATATACATTGACTTTAATAATATTAAATGTTACCTTTAATATTATTAAAGGTAATTCAAATGCCAATCAATATTGTACCGGAGTGGATGACGAACTTAGACGATGAAGATGTTTCTTTTATAAAGAAATTTTTACTTGCTTCGGGATCTCTAAAAGAACTTGCAAATATTTATTCTGTTACATATCCTACCGTTCGTTTGAGACTTGATCGGTTGATACAGAAAATACACATTAGTGAGCAATCATCTTCGGAACCTTATATCGCCTTGATAAAGCAACTTGCGGTCAATGAGAAAATTGATTTTGAGACGGCAAAGCTACTTATAAGTGAATATAAAAAGAACAAAAAGGAAATGATCTAGTATGAAAACAGTTTTCTCAATGATAGTGATTCCATTTTAGTTACGATTCCCATTGCGATATTGATCGTACTGCAGATCTATCTTTCCAAGATGAAACAGTCTTGGCCAGGTCTAATCTTGCCGCTTGTTTCAGCGATTAGTGCAACATTCAATGTTTTTTTAATTCTAGTGAACGGCCTCGCCATCAACTACATTAGCGTTTTTATGTTTTCGATAATTCTTTACTTACCTACAGTGGTCTTCTTAGTCATCTATAAGAAGACTCATAAAAGTAACGTTTTAAACAATGAAATCAGTCGTATGACGATACAAGATTTGGATTGATTCCTTCATTCTTACATTCTACTTACTTTAAGGATACCAGTATTATACGCAAGGTATACAATAGCCGCATCTCTGCGGTTTTTTTACAAGCTCAACTCACGATTTTCTTCCTACATCTGTGAAACGACTCGCATTCCGTAATGATGTTATAATGAAAACAACTAAAGCCTAACGCTATAAACAAAGGGAGGTACTCAGATGAATATCAATGATTTCCGTTTTGATGGAAACAAGAAATTCAAGATTAGCGATTTTGATACGAAACAGGATGGAAAGTTCAAAGATCGATCAGAAGCAGAAGAACTTCGAGATGATCACATCATGGAATTACAAGGACTTCAAGAACGTCTCTATGCCGAGGGTAAAGAAGGTGTTCTCATAATCTTTCAAGCCATGGATGCGGCGGGTAAAGATGGGGCTGTTAAGTATGTCATGAGTGGGGTCAATCCTGCAGGGATATCGGTGCATAATTTTAAAGTTCCTTCGTCAGAAGAATTGGCCCATGATTACTTATGGAGAGCGATGAAAGCTGCCCCTCAACGTGGCATGATCACAATCTTTAATCGTTCCTACTATGAAGATGTGTTGGTTGTGAAGGTACATGATTTGCATAAAAAAGGATCTCTTCCCGAACGTGTCTTAACAAAGGACATCTTTGAAGATCGTTATGATCAAATCAAAAACTATGAAAAGCACTTGCACCAGAATGGCTTTCGCGTGATTAAAATCTTCTTGAATATTTCTAAGGAGGAACAGAAGAAACAATTCTTACAACGGATAGATGATCCAAGCAAGAACTGGAAATTCAGTGATGGTGATGTGGTGGAGCGTGGTTATTGGGACCAATACATGGAAGCCTATGAAGAAGCCATAAACAACACTTCTACTCCAGATTGTCCTTGGTATGTTGTGCCGTCGGACAAGAAATGGTTTGCGCGTGCCGTTATTGCAGAAATTGTTGTAAGCACACTGGAATCCATCAACCCTAAATATCCTGAAGTAAGTGAAAAACGAAAGCAAAAGCTTGCGGAATTTAGGGAATTGCTCATGAATGAAGAATAATCAAGCTCAACGTTTGTTTCAATACTGAAGAACTCATCAACTCAAAATCGTTTCATCTTGGTCTGTTTCAGGATTGAAACGATTTTTATGCAATTCTAACGTGGTTCTATGAACTACCGCGTAATCCTCGGCACTTACTGAGAATCTTTACAAAGCAGAGATTATTCTTTCTTTTACTATCATTTTTTACATCCCGAAGATTCATTGACAGCGCTTACAAACATCGATACAGTAAGTTTAAAGGAGACTTAGGATGAAGAACTACCAAGCAGAGCCATTTAGAATTAAGGTTGTGGAAATGATGAAGTCGATGAGTAGAGAAGAAAGAGAAGCTGCCATGATTGAGGCCGGTTATAATACCTTTCTTCTCAAGAGTGAAGATGTGTACATTGATTTACTTACGGATAGTGGTACCAATGCGATGAGCGATCGACAATGGGCGGGTCTGATGATTGGAGATGAAGCCTATGCCGGTAGTCGTAATTTCTTGCATTTAGATGCGGTGGTAAAAGAATACTATGGATTTAAACACATGGTCCCAACCCACCAAGGACGTGGTGCTGAGAATCTATTGTCTAGACTTAAAATAAAGCAAGGCGATATCATTCCAGGCAACATGTATTTTACCACGACGCGCTACCATCAAGAAGCAAATGGGGGTACGTTCAAAGATGTGATCATCGATGAAGCCCATAATTCAGAAATCGATCTTCCATTTAAGGGGAATATTGACTTAAATAAGCTGCAAGCACTTATTGATGAGTTTGGATCAGAGCGTATTCCTTATGTATGTTTAGCGGTTACCGTTAATTTAGCAGGCGGACAACCTGTATCAATGCAGAATATTCGAGAAGTGAGTGCCTTGTGTAAAAAACATCATATCCAGATTTTCTTCGATGCGACGCGTTGTGTCGAAAATGCTTATTTCATTAAGAAGCGTGAAGAAGACTATAAACATGTCTCCATTAAAGACATCCTCCACGAAATGATGAGCTATGGGGATGGTTGCACGACGTCTGGCAAGAAGGACTGTTTGGTTAATATCGGAGGTTTCTTGGCCATGAATGACGATGATCTGTTCGCAAGAAGCAAGGAACTGGTCGTTGTGTTTGAAGGCATGCCCTCTTATGGTGGCATGGCAGGACGTGACATGGAAGCCATGGCGATCGGAATCACGGAGTCTGTGGACTATGCTTATATTTCGCATCGTGTTGAGCAAGTCAAATATCTTGGCGATCAACTGGAAGCAGCGGGTGTACCGATTGTACGACCCGTGGGTGGACATGCGGTATTCCTTGATGCACGTAGATTTCTATCGCATTTAACTCAGGACCAGTTGCCCGCACAAGCATTAGCCGCCCATTTATACATCGAATCGGGTGTCCGCACCATGGAAAGAGGCATCGTTTCTGCTGGACGCAATAAGGAAACCGGTGAGAATCATCGCCCAAAACTTGAGCTTGTTCGCATTACGATTCCAAGAAGAGTGTATACCTATGCTCATATGGATATCGTTGCGGATGCGGTCATTGCTTTATACAATAAACGGGATAGCATTACAGGTTTGGAATTTGTGTATGAGCCTCCGATGTTGAGATTCTTCAATGCGCGATTTAAACCAATTTAAGTAAGATACCCATTCTTTTATAATCTTGTAGAAACATCCCCACAAAAGTGTTATTCATTAAGTAACACTTTTTGATTGCAAAAAGAGAATCAATCGATGCCATCGACAATAATATCTTCACTGTTGCTATTTATCTTTTCACTTAGCCAAACAACTAAGCAAGGCCACCTTTCAGACCTTAAATGCTCTCCTGTTATGCATTTTATGCATAGAAGTTGTTTTTTAATACACTTACGAGTTTTCATAACAACACATAAGGCGTATTTTGGACTTTTTTAATGGAGTGTTTTGTATTTATAGTGAACTTCTATGATGATTTGAAATGATATGAATTGGCGGAGATTAAATAACATTGTATAAACAAAAACCACTTCTCAGCGGTTCGTTTACCCAATTGGTGGAAGTAAGGCGTGTCATTTTTATCACTTTGTAAATACACATCTTTAAATTGAGTTTAAGACCTTAGTCTCACGTCTATTAACCTTCCAATAGAAAATCGACAACATTTTTGTGTATTATTCCATTTTGCGAAAAATTTACTCTATCCATTGATAAAACATATTTTGCATAATTATCTTGTATAGACTCTAATCCTCTAAATTCTCTTTCACGTGTAGCAATTGTTTCTAGTAAATAACTTACTTGATAATATGATCTTCCACTACCCTTCAATGCAACAAAATCAACTTCAAATTGATTGACTTTGCCAATATAAACTTGGTATCCACGTCGAATTAATTCTATAAAAACAATATTCTCTAACACTAATTCTATTGATGCTTCATTATTTCCTACGATTGCTTCCCGCAAACCATGATCAGCGATGAAATATTTCTCTTCTGTTTTAAGTATACTTTTACCTACAATATCATGGCGCATTACTTTGTATATTAAAAACGCATCTGTTAACAATTTGAGATAGTTTAGAATCGTATCAACACTTACACTAATCTTTTGTGATTTAAAGTAATTTGATATTGATAACGCTGAGAACGTCTTTGATGTATTTGCAAATAAGTAATGGATTAGCTTTTCTAAGATGATTGGATTACGAATACTATGTCTTGATACAACATCTTGAAACACTGCTGATTTAAATGAATCACGTAGTGCATTCATTGAAGGTTCGTAGTCCAATTGAAAGACTGTTATTGAAGGAATTCCACCAAACGTTACATAGTCTATAAAAGTTGAATTTGGATGAAAGCGAATAAACTCTTTATAGGATACAGGATGCACAATAATTTCAATATATCTTCCTGCTAAGTAGGTAGATAAATCTGAAGATAGTAAATCAGCATTCGATCCTGTAATATAAATATCAAATATAGACATAGAATGAAATCCATTTACTGCTTTTTCCCAATTGGAAATTCGCCCAATTTCATCTAAGAAAAGATAGAGTGGTCCAGTTTTTCCTTCTGACCAATCTAAGACAAACTTAGTTAAATCCACATAATTTGTAATCCTAAAATTTATCGGTAGTTCGAAATTCAATTTTAGAATATGTTCACTATCGACTCCTTGATTCTTTAATTCATCAATATATTGATCAAGAAGTACAGATTTTCCCACTCTTCTTAATCCTGTTAATATTTTGATAAAAGGTTTATCCTGATAATCACGAATCTTTATTAGATAGGATTCTCTTTGTATCATTACTATCACCTCAATTTCGATTATAAACTAAGCAAACTAATTAATCAATTTTTATTTCGATTATAATTGAAATAATAACATATTATAAACAAGTACGTTTCTTCATTAATTGTAATAGATGCAGACAAAAACCGCTTTTCAGCGGTTCG